>JBJOKP010000036.1:0-10243 GCA_046046045.1 Pseudomonadota bacterium
CCAGCAGACGGTCCACGCCGGCCCAGAGCGACTGCACAAAGCCCAGGTTGGGGTAGCCGACCAGCTGGCCGGGCTGGGGGTTGGCGACGATGGCCACGTCCACCGCAGCCCGTTCACCCGGGCTGGCCGCGGCCGCGTCGTCGGCGCGCCGCCAGGTTTCGCCGGGCAGAGCGGCGTCCAGGGCAGGGAGCCAGTCGGCCCATTCCTGGGCGTCGAAGCGGCAGGCCAGCAGGATGGTCATGGGAGGCCTTCTTCCTGGCCCTTTTCCAGAGCCTGCACCAGCGTGGCCAGGGCATGGCGGGTGGCCTGCAGGCGCACGCTGCGGCGGTCGCCGTCGAAATGGCGGCGCTCGGTCCAGACTTGGCCGCCCGCAGTCCAGCCGAAGCAGACCGTGCCGACCGGCCTCTCGGCGCTGCCGCCGCTGGGGCCGGCCACGCCGGTGATGGACAGGCTGGCCGCTACCGCCGGCAATGGTCCGCTGATGCCAGGGGCCGCCGCCGCGGCGCCCACGGCCATGGCCCGGGCCACCGGCTCGCTCACCGCGCCATGCTGGTCGATCAGCGCCGCTGGCACGGCCAGCCAGGCCGACTTGGCGCTGTTGCTGTAGCTCACCGCGCCGCGCTCGAACCAGGCGCTGGAGCCGGCGCGTTCGGTGCAGGCCGCGGCCACCAGGCCGCCGGTGCAGCTCTCCGCCGTGGCGAGCTGCCAGCCGCGCGCCTCCAGCGCCGCGGCCAGGCGGGCGACCCAGCCGGGCAGCTCGGCCTCGATGGTGGCGGCCGGATCGCTGATCGGTGAAACGCTGCGGCTCATGGGGTGTCAGCCGGCGAAGCGGTCGACCAGGCGCTGGCCGACCGCCATCACGAACAGGGTGCAGAAGGCCGCCACGAGGTCGTCGACCAGGATGCCGAAGCCGCCGCGCCAGCCGCCACCCTTGAAGGCCCGGTCGGCCCAGCCCACCGGGCCGGGCTTGGCGGCGTCGAAGTAGCGGAACAGGCCGAAGGCGATCAGCTGCTGCAGGAAGCCGGCCGGCCACAGCACCCAGAGGATGAGCCAGAAGGCCAGGATCTCGTCCCAGACGATGAAGCCGGGGTCGGCGATGCGCGCATGGGTGGCCGTGACCGTGCAGGCCCACCAGCCGATCACGAAGCCCAGCACCAGCAGCACGCCCCAGGCCGCGGGTGTGAGCCAGAGGCCGAAGGCCAGGAAGGACAGCCAGCCCCAGAGCGTGCCCACCGTGCCCGGCGCCACCGGGCTCAGCCCGCTGCCCAGGCCCAAGGCGAGGAAGTGGGCGAGGTGGCGCAGCAGAAAGGCCGGCGTGGCCTGACGGGCGGCCGGGCGCGGCGCGGACGGATCAGCCGTCGGGGATGTCGCAGCCGATGCTGCAGGGAAAGCCGCGGGGCTGGAGGGGAGCCCGGCCTCGGCCGGCACGTCGCTGGAACTCATGGTGCACATTGTCCGGTGTGGGCCGGGGCGGTTCGATCAGCGGGCACGGCGAGTGGCGCCGCAGGCGGCCGGGTGGACTCGCCGTCCGGTCTCAAGCCTTGAAATGGTCGAAGCTGGCCCAGGGCGTGGGCAGGGGCTGGCCGGCTCCGTCCAGCACCCGGACGGGCGCGCCGGGCGGCTCGATGCGGCCTATGCAATGCACCGGCGTGTTGCTGGCGGCCGCGGCGGCCTGTACCTCGGCCTGGCGACCGGGCGGGGTGGTGAAGAGTAGCTCGTAGTCGTCCCCCCCGGCGAGCTGGCACTGCAGGCGCAGGTCGGCGGGCTGGCGGGCCAGCACGGCGCTGGCCGGGAGTTGATCGGCAAAGAGCGTGGCGCCCAGGGGTGCGGCCGTGGGTGCCGAACCGGCCAGGGCCGCGCCAGAGCGGACCAGCACATGGCGCAGATCACCCAGCAGGCCGTCGGAGATGTCGATGGCGCTGCGTGCCAGGCCGCGCAGGGCCAGGCCCAGGGCGACGCGCGGCTCGGGCCATTCCATGGCGCGGCGGGCGAGGGTGAAGTCGTCGCCGCCCAGGCTGACCGTGCCGCGGAAACCTTCCAGCGCCAGGCGGGCATCACCCAGGGTGTGGCCGCTGACCCAGAGGTCGTCGCCCGGCCGGGCGCCGCTGCGCAGCAGGGCCTGGCCGGCCGGCACCTCGCCGAAGACGGTGAGGCAGAGGTTGAGCGGGCCGGCCGTGGTGTCGCCGCCCACCAGCTCGATCTCGTGGCGGTCGGCCAGGGCATGCAGGCCGGCGGCCAGTCCGGCCAGCCAGGCGTCGTCGGCACGCGGCAGGGCAAAGGCCAGGGTGTAGGCCAGCGGCCGGGCGCCGCAGGCCGCCAGGTCCGACAGGTTCACAGCCAGGGCCTTGTGGCCCAGGGCACGTGGCGCGACGGTGGAGAGGAAGTGGCGGCCCTCGACCAGCATGTCCGAGGACACGGCCAGCTGCATGCCCGGTGCGGGCGCGATCAGGGCACAGTCGTCGCCCACGCCCAGGGGCGAGCGGCGCACCGGGCGGGTGAAGTGGCGGCTGATGAGATCAAATTCACCGAGGGACATGTCGGGCAGGGCTGAGGTGGCACGGCCGGGAGTGTCGGCGCTTTGGCCGAGCCGCCGCGCCGTGGCCGGGCCGTCGGTGGCCGCGCCCCGCGCCTGGGCCGAGATCAAGCGGCCGGCTCTTCCGGCAGGCCGTGCTGGCGCAGCAGGTTGGCCAGCTCGACGGCGGACTTGACCGCCATCTTGTCGAAGACGCGGGCGCGGTGGACCTCGACCGTGCGCACGCTGATGTCCAGCTCGTCGGCGATCTGCTTGTTGGCGCGGCCGGCGATGACCAGGCGCATCACCTCGCGTTCACGCTCGGTGAGCTCGGCCAGCAGGCTCAGCACCCGGCCCTGCTCGCGGGTCTTCTCCAGCACCTGGGCGCTGCTGGCCAGGGCCTGTTCGACGCGGTCGACCAGGGCGTTGTCGGAGAAGGGCTTCTCGACGAAGTCGAAGGCGCCGCGCTTGACCGCCGCCACGGCAGTGGAGACATCGGCATGGCCGGTGAGGAAGATGACGGGCAGGCGCTGGATGAGATGACGCTCGACCAGGCGCTCGAACAGGGCCATGCCATTCATGCCGGGCATGCGCATGTCCAGCAGCAGGCAGGCCGGGCCGTCGAGCAGGCTGGGCGACCCTTCGAGCGCGGCCCAGAAGGCGTCGGCCGATTCGTAGCTGCGCGGCAGCAGGCGGCGACTGCGCAGCAGCCAGGCCAGGGCGTCGCGCAGCACCTCCTCGTCGTCGACGACATGGACGGTGCCGGGGCTGTGCTGGACGCGGGCGCTGTGGGTGCTCATGGGGGCAGGGCGTCGGCTGCTGGTGCGGCAAGGGTGGCGGCAGGGGTGGCGGCAGGAGTGGGGCCCAGTGTGCCTGCAGCCGGGCCGGCCGCCGGCTGGGACTGTCCCGGCCCGGCGCTCTGGCTGGCCAGGGTGAAGCGGAAGCAGGTGCCCTGGCCGGCATCGCCCGGGCCGAAGTCCAGCGCGCCGCCATGCTGCTCCACCACCGTGCGGCACATGGACAGGCCGATGCCCATGCCCTCGGGCTTGGTGCTGAAGAAGGGGGTGAAGATGCGCTCGGCCGCCTCGGGAGGAATGCCCGGGCCGCGGTCCACCACCTCGAAGGCCACCCAGCGGCCCTCGGCGGGCCGCACGCGCAGGCGCAGCAGGCGTTCGTCCACCGGCGTGCCGTGGTCGGCCATGGCCTGCAGGCCGTTGCGGACCAGGTTGAGCAGCACCTGCTCGACCATGGTGCGGTCACACACCACCCGCGGCGGCGGCTCGGGCAGGTCGATCTCCAGCCGGGTTTCGCTGCGCCGGGCGGCCAGGCGCATGAGGGGCAGAATGCCTTCGAGCAGCTCGTGCACCCGCACGTTCTCGTGCAGGCGCTCGCGCCGGCGCACGAACTGGTGCACGCTGCGGATGATCTTGCCGGCGCGTTCGGCCTGCTCGGCGATGCGGCCCATGGCCTGGCGGATCATGAGCTGCTGGTCGAGCTCCAGGGCGGCCTCGGGGCCGGCATCTTCGGCGGGCAGCAGGTTGAGGCTGCCGCTGGCGTAGCTGGCGATGGCGGCCAGGGGCTGGTTGATCTCGTGGCTGAGCAGGGTGGCCAGCTCGCCCAGCGTGGCCAGGCGGGCGGTGGACTGCAGCTTGTCCTGCTGCTGGCGCGAGAGCTCCTCGACCTGGCGCTGGGCGCTCATGTCCAGCACGGCGCTCATCCAGCCGGCCTGGGCGCCGCGGCCATCCACCAGGGGGGCCTCGAAGATGAGCACGGGCAGGCGGCGACCGTCGCGGCGCAGGAAGGTGGTCTCGTAGCCCTCGCGCGGCGGGCCGTCGCCCGACAGGCGCAGGGCCTGGCGGCGGCTGTATTCGTCCACCATCTCGGGTGGCCAGTAGGGCGGCGGGTTGGTGCCCACCAGTTCCTCGACGCTGTAGCCCACCATCTCGCAGAAGGCCGGGTTGACGTAGCTGATGCGGCCGGTGGGGTCCCGAGCGCGCAGGCCGGTGACGAGTGAATCCTCCATGGCCTTGCGGAAGGCCAGGGCCTCGGCCAGGCCGCGTTCGGCGGTGGCACGGCGGCGCATGTCCAGCACCAGCAGGATGACGACCACGGCCAGGGCAGCCGACAGCGCCAGCACCAGCACCGAGGCCGGATTGGGAAAGAGCGGCGGCTCGCCGCCCACATGGTCCAGCCGCAGCGGCAGGGTGAACCCGGCGAAGTCCACCAGGCGTTCGGCGACGAAGACACCGCCGCCCCGGCGCGCCCCGGTGCGGGCCAGGCGGGTGCCGTCGGATTCGACCAGCAGCACCTCGTGGGCGCGGCGCAGTTCGGCCGCCAGGGCGTTGTCCAGCAGGGCCTGCAGCGAGACGGTGGCGACGAGCGAGCCGATGGGATGGCCGTCGCGGGCGCGGGGCAGGCACAGGTCCACCACCTCGCTGCCCAGGCCGTTGCCCAGGGGCACGAAGTAGCTGCGCGAGAAGGCCGGGGCGCTGTAGCGCCGGGCGGCGGCACAGGCCAGTTCGGCATCCACCGCCATGTCGCGGCGCGGAATGCTGCGGAAGGCGCCGTCGTAGAGGCCCGATTCGGCCACGACCACGGGCCGGAAGCTGTCGTCGCGCAGTTCGATGCGCATCAGCTCGCGGCGCTCGCGCAGCAGGCGCTGGGTCTGGGTCTGCCATTCCTGGGGCCGGCCCTCGGCCCAGGCCAGCAGCTGCAGGTCCTGCAGGCTGTCGGCCAGGCGCTGGCGCAGGTCGAGCGCGGCGGCGGCAGCGGCGGCATCGGTGGCCTCCTGCACGCGGTTGTGCTCATGCTGGCGCGCCAGCCACCAGAGGGCGACCTGGGCCAGCAGGATGAGCGCGATGAGCAGGGCCCACAGCAGCGGCCGGCGCCAGCGGGGTGGTCGGGCGGCAGGGGCGGGGCGGGACGGGGGCATGACGGGGCGGCGGTGGGCGCCGGCCAGTATGGCGGCGCGACCCGGGGCAGGCCCCTAAGCAGAAATGCGCATGGCGGGGGCAGCCCCCGGCGCGAGACTGCCCTGGCCTGGCGCCGCGGCCCTGGCGGCCTCCCGGTCCGGCCCCGGATCTGGGCATGCAGGAGCGGCATCGCCTCATGCGCGATCGGGCCGACACGGGGCGGCGGCGGCGCCGGACCGCTTCCTACAATCCCGCCCCCCTATCGGGTGCGCCCTGCTGGATCAGCCTGATCCGATGCCGCCCCGCGATCTTTACCCGGACCCAGAACATGCCCGCACACCAGGACAAGGCCGTCGAACTGCGCCGCAGCGCGCTCGAATACCACGAGTTTCCGACGCCGGGCAAGATCGCCGTGACGCCGACCAAGTCGCTGGTCAACCAGCGCGACCTGGCGCTGGCCTATTCGCCAGGCGTGGCGGCGGCCTGCGAGGAGATCGTGTCCGACCCCGCCAATGCCTTCCGCTACACCAGCCGCGGCAACCTGGTGGCGGTGGTCACCAACGGCACGGCGGTGCTGGGCCTGGGCGACATCGGCCCGCTGGCCTCCAAGCCGGTGATGGAGGGCAAGGGCGTGCTCTTCAAGAAGTTCGCCGGCATCGACGTGTTCGACCTCGAGATCAACGAGAAGAACCTCGACAAGCTGGTGGACATCATCGCCTCGCTGGAGCCCACCTTCGGCGGCGTGAACCTCGAGGACATCAAGGCGCCGGACTGCTTCTACGTCGAGCGCAAGCTGCGCGAGCGCATGAAGATCCCCGTCTTCCACGACGACCAGCACGGCACGGCCATCGTGGTGGGCGCGGCCCTGCTCAACGCGGTGAAGGTGGTGGGCAAGATGATCGACGAGATCAAGCTGGTGACCTCGGGCGCAGGGGCGGCCGCCCTGGCCTGCCTGCAGCTGCTGGTGAAGCTGGGCGTGCCGCGCCGCAACATCTTCGTGACCGACCTGGCCGGCGTGGTCTACGAGGGCCGGGTCGAGCTGATGGACCCGGACAAGGCCGAGTTCGCCCAGCCCACCGAGATGCGCACCCTGCGCGAGGCCGTGGCCGGGGCCGACGTCTTCCTGGGCCTGTCGGCCGGCGGCGTGCTCAAGGGCGACATGGTGGCCACCATGGCGGCCAATCCCATCATCTTCGCCCTGGCCAACCCGACGCCGGAGATCATGCCCGAGGAGGTCAAGGCGGTGCGGGACGACGCCATCATGGCCACCGGTCGCACCGACTACCCGAACCAGGTCAACAACGTCCTGTGTTTCCCCTACATCTTCCGCGGGGCGCTGGACTGCGGCGCGACCACCATCACCGACGAGATGGAGATCGCTGCGGTGCATGCCATCGCCGAGCTGGCCCAGGCCGAGCAGAGCGACGTGGTGGCGGCGGCCTATGCCGGCGCGACCCTGAGCTTCGGGCCGGAATACCTGATCCCCAAGCCCTTCGATCCGCGCCTGATGATGCAGATCGCCCCGGCCGTGGCCAGGGCGGCCGAGCAATCAGGCGTGGCGGCCCGGCCGATCAAGGACCACGCGGCCTACCGTGACCGCCTGCAGACCTTCGTCTACGCCTCGGGCACGATGATGAAGCCCATCTTCGCGGTGGCAAAGCGGGCCAAGCACCGCAAGGTGGCGTTCGCCGAGGGCGAGGATCGCCGCGTGTTGCGTGCGGTGCAGGTCATCGTCGACGAGAACCTGGCCCGCCCCTGGCTGGTGGGCCGCGGCAGCATCATCACCAAGCGCATCGAGCAGCTGGGCCTGCGCCTGCAGGCCGGCCGCGATTTCGAGCTGGTCAACATCGACGACGACACCCGCTACCGCGACTACTGGCAGACCTACCACCGCATGATGGAGCGCAAGGGGGTCACCGAGCAGTTCGCCAAGATCGAGATGCGCCGCCGCCTGACCCTCATCAGCAGCATGCTGCTGCACAAGGGCGAGGTCGACGGCATGATCTGCGGCACCTGGGGCAGCACGGCCATGCATCTGGCCCATGTGGACAGCGTCATCGGCCGTCGCCCTGGCGTGAAGACCTTTGCCTGCATGAACGGCCTGGTGCTACCAGGGCGCCAGCTCTTCGTGGTCGACACCCACGTCAACTACGACCCCACGGCCGAACAGCTGGCCGAGATCACCGTCATGGCGGCCGAGGAGATGCGCCGGTTCGGCATCCAGCCCAAGGCGGCCCTGCTGTCGCATTCCAACTTCGGCTCCAGCAACCAGCCCTCGGCGGTGAAGATGCGCGAATGCCTGGACCTCGTACGGCAGATGGCCCCCTGGCTGGAGGTGGACGGCGAGATGCATGGCGACACGGCCCTGGATCCGGCTTATCGCGCCGACCTGATGCCGCGCTCCACCCTCACCGGCGAGGCCAATCTGCTGGTCATGCCCAACATCGACGCGGCCAACATCTCCTACAACCTGCTCAAGACGGCTTCCGGCGGCGGCATTGCCATCGGCCCGGTGCTGCTGGGTGCGGCCAAGCCGGTGCATGTGCTGACGCCTTCGGCGACCGTGCGGCGCATCGTCAACATGACGGCCCTCACGGTGGCTGACGCCAACGCGCAACGCTGAGGCGGGCTGGCAGGCGGCCCTGGGGCATACCGCCCGGGGTGCCGCCCTTACAGCGAAATCCTGAAAGTTTGCATGCACTCACTTTTGCGCAAGACCCTATGTGAGTGCTGATCACGGGGAAACCGCCTTGAGGTTTTCACCCCGTTTGGTTACCATTCGGCGCTTGGGATCAAGGAATACCCGCAGTCACTCCGACTGGGTGAACCGATGCGGCAGGTGCCTCTTCCTCATTTGACGGACGCTCGACGTCCCTCTCGCAACAGTACATCCTGGCTCACGCTGCTGGGACGGTGGCTGTTCGCGGTTGTGCTGGCGTGCACTGCCCTGGCGGCAGTGGCGACGACGCCCGACGTCAGGCTGGACAGTCTACCTGTTGAGGCACGCACCACTTATCGGCTCATCCACCAAGGTGGACCGTTCCCTTTTTCCAAGGATGGCGTGATCTTCGGGAACCGGGAACGCCTTCTGCCGTCACAGACGCGTGGCTACTACCGAGAGTACACCGTGGTCACACCGGGCTCTCGGAACCGTGGCGCCAGGCGCATCGTGTGCGGCGGAAGACAGGTCTCCGCGCCGGATGTTTGTTACTACACACAGGACCATTACGCGAGCTTCCGGCGGATCGCGCCATGAGTCCGATGAGGGTCGTGGGCCTTCGGGCCACACACTAGGGACCACCATGCTTTTGCAGACTGTTCGTCCAAACATCGTGCAGTCGATCCGCGCCTTCCGCGTGGACGATCTGTTGCAGGCTGCCCAGGAGCTTGGCCAGCACTTCCTCTATGCCAATCTGGGCAATGCCCAGTCCAAGCAGGAAGTGCTCGACGCCATCGCCGAGGCCTTCCTCTTCCCCCCCCACTTCGGCAAGAACCTGGATGCCCTGCATGACTGCATGACTGACCAGGTGCACAAGGCCGGTGCCCAGCAGGGGTTCGTGGTCGTGCTGGAACAGCTTCCCGACAATGCACGCTTCGACCGCGAGGCACGCGAGCAACTGCTTGATGTCTTCCGCGATGCGGCTGACTTCTGGGCGGAGCGCAAAGTACCGTTCCGGTGCTTCTATTCTTTTCAGTAGCCCGTTCCCCGGAAAACGGACCAGGGGAACGGGCGGAGATGGTCCAGCCCGAAGTTGCACCGGCACCCAAGCCCGCAGCCACCAAGACGCCGAAGAGCAGCGCGCCTGCCTTTGCGCCGCACATGCCCGTGATGAGCAGTGCCTTCGATACCTCGTCCTGGCTAGCCGCGGCATGACGCTTGTTCTTGAATCCCGCCTGCACAGCTTGCCGCTTCTTGCCCGTGGCAAGGTGCGGGACAACTATGCGGTGGGTGATGACCGCCTGCTCATGGTCGCCTCTGACCGCCTGTCGGCCTTCGATGTCATCCTTGGCGAGCCCATTCCCGGCAAGGGTGAACTGCTTACCCAGGTGGCCCTGTTCTGGTTCGAGCGCCTCAAGGATGTCATCCCCAACCACCTGACGGGTGATGATCCCCTCTCGGTGGTGTCGGCGGCCGAGGCCGACCAGGTGCGTGGACGGTCCATGCTGGTCAGGCGACTGAGGCCGCTGCCGGTCGAGGCCGTGGTGCGCGGCTACCTGGCTGGAAGTGGCTGGAAGGAATATCAGCAGTCGGCCTCCGTCTGTGGGGTGTCCCTGCCCAAGGGTCTGGGCAATGCCGATGTCTTGCCCGAACCCATCTTCACCCCGGCCACCAAGGCCGCGGCCGGAGACCACGACGAGAACATCAGCTTCGAGGTGACCGAATCGTTGCTGGGCGCTGAACTGGCTCGCCGGGTGCGTGCCACCTCGATCGAGCTCTACACCCGGGCGGCGAGCTACGCCCGCAGCAAGGGCATCATCATCGCGGACACCAAGTTCGAGTTCGGCCTGGATGCGGAGGGTGAGTTGACCCTGATGGATGAGGTGCTGACGCCCGATTCCTCGCGCTACTGGCCCGAGGAGAGCTACGAGACCGCACGAGCCGCTGGGCAGAATCCACCCAGCTTCGACAAGCAGTTCGTGCGAGATTGGCTGGAATCGGTGCGCGTGGACGGGAGCCCCTGGAACAAGCGGCCACCCGCACCGACCGTGCCCCAGGAGGTGATCCTGCGCACCGCCGCCAAGTACCGCGAAGCCTTCGACAGATTGCGCGCCTGACGACGCCCCTTCGTAGGCCTGTCCGCCATGCATGTCCCGCCCC
>JBJOKP010000037.1:0-10220 GCA_046046045.1 Pseudomonadota bacterium
CCAAGTCGCATGACCACGGCGTGGAGGTCGAGGTCGGCCAGCCGGCCAGCGGCGACCTGATGATCTTCCAGGGCCCGCTGGCCCTGAACTGGCAGCGCCGCAAGGCGGGCCTGTGGCCACGCATCGAGAACGCCGACATCGAGCCCCACGAGGTGCCCATGCATGAACGCGTGGCCCTGTGGCTCAGGCAGTGGGTGCATGTGCGCGGCCGGCCGGAGTGGGTCTTCATCAAGGTCCACACCCATGGCGCCATCGAGCACAACGCCGACTGGATCTTCGGCGGCGCCCTGGTGCGCCTGCACGAGGCCCTGCAGGCCCAGTGCAACGATGGCCAGCGCTTCAAGCTCCACTACGTGACGGCGCGCGAGGCCTACAACATCGTCAAGGCCGCCGAGGCCGGCCGGCGCGGCAATCCGAATGACTACCGGGACTTCGTCCTGCCACCGCCTCCACTGTCGCAGGCCCGTGCGATGGGACGGACGCCTGTCACCTGCCATGGGGTGACCGCATGAGGCAGGGTAGTCCAGTGAGCGCTGCAACGCGGCCAGTCGAGCCGCCAGCCGGCCTGGTGGAGTCGCCCATTGCGCCGTCGGCCGGCCCGGCCGCCGGCCAGGAATTGCCTGTCCTGCAGCAGCGCTGGGTCTCCCTGCCGCTGCGGGTGGGCGAGATCACGCTGAAGCACCTGCGCTTCGACCTTCAGGTGGCCAACGAACCCCTGGCAGCCGCCCTGGCCCACCGTGTGCTGCAGGCGAAGACCCTGGCCGCGGCACGAGGAGCGGCCGAAGGCCTGCAGCTCAAGGGCGCCTGGACGGACGCGGCCGGACCTGGCCTGGTGGTGCAGGACGGCTGGATCCGCTATCTCTACAGCGTCTATCCGCGCTACTACCTCGACCTGCGCGCCGGCTACGCGGCCTACCTCGGCAAGTTCTCGAGCAAGAGCCAGTACAACCTGCGACGCCAGCGCCGGGTCTACTTCGAGAAGCAGGGCGTGGCCCCGGCCCTCGTGTGCGCCCGCACCCCCGAGGAGGTAGAGGACTTCTACCGCCGCGCCCGCAAGGTCTCCGAGCTCACCTACCAGGAGAAGCTGTTGGGATCGGGTCTGCCCGCCGGGGCAGACTTCGTCGCCCGCATGCACGAGGCAGCCCGGGCCGGCCAGGTACGTGGCTACCTGCTGCCCGGTGCCGATGGGCGCGATGCGGCCTACATGTACTGCCTGGTGGCCGGGGACGACCTGGTGTGCAAGTACATCGGCTACGACCCCGAGGTGGCCACGCTCTCGCCCGGCTCGACCCTGCTGCTCATGGCCATCGAGCAGCTCTGCAACGAAGGCGAGCTGCGCTATTTCGACTTCGAGGAAGGCGGGGCGCAGTACAAGAAGCAGTTCGCCACTGGCTCGGAGCCCTGTGGCAATCTGCTGCTGCTGCCCAACCGGCCCGCGCACCGCCTCAAGCTGGTCGCCCATGCCGGTCTGGCGGCCGCCATGCGGCGTGCCGGCGCCCTGGCTGATCGGCTGGGCGTGCGGGCCGCCATTCGCAGGATGGTGCGCCGGGCGGCCTGACGCCTGGTTGCGCCCATCGCATCCACTTCCCCACCCACCCTGGTGCCCCCGCGGGCGCCGCATCCGACGCCCCATGAGTTCCTCGCGCCTGGTGCGACTCCTCAAGGCCTCGGGCATCTATGCCCTGGGCAATGCGCTCAACCGGCTGGGTGGCTTCCTGCTGCTGCCGCTCTACACCAGCTACCTCAGTTCGGCCGAGTACGGCACGCTGGAGCTGCTGTACGCCACCTCGTCGGTGGTCGGTGCCATCCTTTCGGTGGGCATTGCCAGCGCGACCCTGCGCTTCTATTTCGACTACGAGGACCCGCGCGATCGGCATGCGGTGATCTCGACCAACTTCTGGGCCTCGCTCGGGCTGTCGGTGCCCGGCGTGCTCATCGCGCTGGCGGTGCTGCTGCCATTCTTCGACCGCATCTTCCCGGCCGGCACGCCGCGCTGGGCCCTGGGCCTGATCCTCGTCACCACCTGTCTGGAACTGTCGACCGAGGTGCTGCTGGCCTATGTGAGGGCGCGTGAGAAGGCGGTCTTCTTTGCCACCATCTCGCTGGCCAAGCTGCTGGTGCAATGTGGCGCCAACTTCTATTTCGTGCGGGTCGCGCAGCAGGGAGTCGGCGGTGTCATCAGCGGCAATCTGCTGGCGGTGGGCGCGGAGTGGCTGCTGCTGGCAGGTTGGGGCCTGCGCCACACCGGCCTGGCCTTCCACTGGCACAAGCTGCTGCCGGTGCTGCGCTATTGCCTGCCCTTCCTGCTCACCACGCTGGTGGGGGTGGTGCAGGGCAACTTCGACCGCTTCCTGGCCGGTACCCTGATCAGCCTGCAGGCGCTGGGCCTTTACGCCGTGGCGCAGAAGTTCTCGCGCGTCCTGGTGGACTTCGTCGGCATCCCGTTCAGCCTGGCCTATGGCGGCTTCCGCTTCGAGATGATGAAGAGCGAGACCGCCCCGCAGACCCAGGGCCGCATCGTGCTCTACCTGGCTGTCCTGCTCAGCGTGCTGGGGCTGGCCATGATCTACCTGATCGACGATGTGCTGCGCCTCATGACTGATCCGCAGTATTGGCCCGCTGCGCAGCAGATGCCCTTCCTCGTCAGTGCCAGCGTGCTGGGCGTGTTGATCACCCCGGCGCAGACCGGCATCCTCTACGCCAAGCAGAGCCGCGACATCTTCTACATCAACGTACTGGGCGCCACCTGCGGCCTGACGCTGGCGGCTGTCCTGGCGCCGACCTGGGGCATCACCGGCCTGGCCGTGGCCGTGATGGTCAACAACGCCATCCAGCTGCTGATCACGGCCCGCTGGGCCCATGCCTTCCTGCCAGCACAGTATCCGCGTGGCCCCCTGGTCGGCCTGGCCGTGCTCTGGGTCGGCTTCAACCTCGCCCCCTGGCTGCTGGAACGCTACGCCGGCATGAGCCCCAGCCTGGCCCAGGACGCCATCCTCTGGCTGGGCTTCGTCCTGGCCTTGCCGGCCACTGGGGTGATCCCGGCCAGCGACCTGCTGGCGCTCAGGCGCAAACTGCGCCGGGGTGGCTAGACCCACCTGCCACTCCAGCGGGTGTGGGCACCGGTGCGGGTGGCGGCCGAGGCCGGGCGGATGCAGCCTTGCATCAAGTCTGGCAGGCGACTGCAGTTGCCGGCCGCGTGGTTAGGATGGGGCCCGACCCCCGTTAGGGAAAGCCCCGGCAATCATGGATGCCACCACGCTGCTGATCACCAACGCGCTGCTGTCGTCGGCGGCCGCCCTGCTGATGGCCGTGGTGCTGCGCACCCGCAAGACCTATCCGGGCTTTGGCTACTGGACGGCCGGCATCGCCTGCCTGGCCCTGGGGGCCGCGCTGCTGGTACCGGGGGTGCTGCCCGCCTCCTGGGCCAGCCGGGTGGGCCGCAACGCGGTGCTGATGGCCGGCCACCTGCTGCTGCTGCGGGGGATGCTGGTGTTCCGTGGCTGGCGCATCGGCCCGGGCCTCGAAGTTGTTGTCGCACTGCTCTTCCTCCTGCCCTTCGGCTGGCTGAGTCTGGATCCCGCGCTACTGGCCGCTCGCATCGTCTGCTACTGCCTGTTTTCCGCGGCCCTCAGCGCTGCCATCGTCGTGGTCACCCTGCGCCGGCGGCCGCCGCACTTCGGTTCCAACGACCGGCTCCTGGCGCTGTGGCTGCTGCTTTTTGCGCTGATCACGCTGGTGCGGGCCGCGCAGGAACTGTCCGACATCAGCACGGCCTTCGAGACCATCAAGGGTTTTGGCAGCGTGTATGCGCTGGCGCAGATCCTTTCGGTGCAACTGGTCACGCTGACCCTGGTCAGCATCAACTCGCAACGCATCGAGTGGGACTTCCGCACCAGCGCGGCCGACCTGCAGGCGCGCGAGCAGCAGCTCCGGCTGATGGGCGACAACCTGCCCGCCGGCTTCATCTACCGCTACACCCTGGCCGACGGCCACCGTCGTTTCGAGCATGTCAGCGGCGGCATCACCCGCACTTTTGGCCTGGCTGCCGCGGACGTGATGCGCGATGCCGGTCCCCTGTTCGCCATGCTGCCACCCCGGGACCTGGAGCGTTATCTGGAGGACGAGGCCCACAGCGCTTCCGGCCTCTCCGACTTCCATGCCACCCTGCGCTTCGACCTGCCGGGCGGCCAGGTGCGCTGGCTGGACGTGCGTTCCCATCCGCAGCGCCGTGCCGACGGCTCCACCTTCTGGGATGGCGTGGCCCTGGACGTCAGCGAGGCCGTGGCCGCGCGCGCCCGGGTGGTGCGCCAGGCCGGGCTCTATCGCTGCCTGTCGCTCTGCAATGCCGCGGTGGCACGCTGCGACAGCCAGACCGCCCTGTTCGACGCCGTGTGCCAGGCCATCATCGATGCCGCCGGCATGCACCTGGCCTGGGTCAGCCTCACGGATGCGCAGGGCCGGCTCGCGCTGCAGGCCCAGGCCGGCACGCCCGAGGACCTGCCGCGGCGGCTGCAGCAGGCCGGCCGTGCCGCGACACCGGGTGGCACGCCGCCAGACACCCTGGCCCTGGGCCGTGGCGAGCCGGTGTGGTGCCAGGACTTCCTGAACGAGCCGCTGGCGCCGGCCTGGCAGGCCCCGATGCTGTCGACCGGCTTGCAGGCGCTGGCGGCCCTGCCGGTGCGCCGCGGCGGCATGGTGGTCGGCACGCTGACGATCTGCGCCGGTGAGCCCCAGGCCTTCGACCTGCAGACCCAGCTGCTGCTGGTCGACCTGGCGGCCAACATCAGCTTCGCGCTGGACAACTTCGACCGGGAGGCGGCCCGCCAGCAGGCCCAGCAGGCCCTGGATGCCCACCGACTGCACCTCGAGGAAATGGTGGCGCGTCGCACCGCCCAGCTGGCCGATGCCCGCGAGCGCGCCGAGGCGGCCAGCCTGGCCAAGTCGGCCTTCCTGGCCAACATGAGCCACGAGATCCGCACGCCCCTCAACGCCATGATGGGCATGGCCCACCTCATCCGGCGCGAGGACCTCAGCCCGCGGCAGTCCGACCGGCTGCTCAAGCTTGAAGTGGCGGCCAGGCACCTGCTGGAGGTGCTCAATGCCGTGCTCGACCTGTCCAAGATCGAGGCCGGCAAGATGACGCTGGAGACCGTGCCCGTGTCGGTGGACACCACCGTGGCCAACGTGGTGGCCATGATGGGCGAACGTGCCGAGGCCAGGCAACTGCGCCTGCACAGCGAGGTGGACGCCATGCCCGGTGACCTGCTCGGCGATCCCACCCGCCTGCAGCAGGCCTTGCTGAACTACGCCAACAACGCCATCAAGTTCACCGACCAGGGCAGCGTGACCCTGCGCGCGCGCCTGCTGGAACAGGATGGCCGGCAGGCCCTGCTGCGCTTCGAGGTGGAGGACACCGGCCGTGGCATCGACCCCGAGGTGGTGCCGCGCCTGTTCGAGGCCTTCGAGCAGGCCGACAACTCCAGCACGCGGCGTGCCGGCGGCACCGGCCTGGGCCTGGCCATCACCCGCAAGCTGGCTGCCATGATGGGCGGCGAGGTCGGTGCCATGAACCGACCCAGCGGTGGCGGCCTCTTCTGGTTCACGGCCCGTCTGCAGCGGGCACCGGGTGCGACCGAGGCGATTCTGGCCGGCGCAGGGGATGAGGCCGGCGATGACGCCGAGCAGGCGCTACGGCGTCGCCATGCCGGCGCCCGGGTGCTGCTGGCGGAGGACAACCCGGTCAACGCCGAGGTGGCCCGGGCCATCCTCGAAGAGGTAGGTCTGGCGGTCGACCTGGCCGGCGACGGCGAGACGGCGGTGGCCAAGGCACTGAAGGGCGGCCATCGCCTGGTGCTCATGGACATGCAGATGCCCCGGCTGGACGGCCTGGATGCCTGCCGGGCCATCCGGCAGCAGCTGCCGGCCGCGGCACTGCCCGTGATCGCGATGTCCGCCAACGCCTTTGCCGAGGACAGGGCCCAATGCCAGGCCGCCGGCATGGATGACTTCATCAGCAAGCCGGTGGAGCCGGCTGCCCTCTACCGGCTGCTGCTGCGCTGGCTGGACCGCATCTCTGCCGGGGCAGGCTGAGCGCGCCACGCCAGCCGCCGCGGCGACCTCGTCCGTACTCAGGCGCGGTCAGGGGTGGAGTAGGTCACCCTTACCCAGCCGCATGAGCAATGCGCGTGCAGATGGGGCTAGCGACGCAGCTCGCCGTGTGCCGGATCGCGATGCAGATGCCGAACGGCCAGCACCCGGATGTGCTCGGCGGTCGGGCGGTAGATGACCGAATAGGGAAAGTCGCGCATGGGATGCACCCGGCGCGCATCGCCCGCCGGTGTGCCGATCTCGGGGAACTCGGTGAGCAGACCGACCAGCCGCTCGAATTCATTGAGGAAGCGGTCGGCCAGTCTGGCGCCACCCTCGCGGCGATAGAACTGCGCCGCCTCCAGCAGATCAAGTTCAGCGCCGCGATGGAGGCTGCAAGTCATCCCAGACTTTCCCGTATGCGTGCCAGGGCTTGTGCACCGGGGGTCAGCAGGGTCGGGTCAGCGTCTGCGTCCGCGTCGCGCTGGGCGGCCAACACATTCCAGCGTGCATCGCGTTCGCGATCTGCGTCCAGGCTGGCGACCACGCGGTCGAGCAGACGTGTCCGCTCTGCGGTGGGTAGCTCAAGCACTTGTTGAGCGAGGACTTCGACAGAGACGGACATGGGGCTACTCCGTAATGTGGTGGCTTGGCGCGCTGCCACCATCGGTCAAGGGCCTTGAGCGGATGCCTGAGTAGTCGCCAAGTCAGGTTGACGATCAACTCGCTTCCTCGTTGAGATGACCTCGGTTGAACGTCAAGCCGCCGAGCGACCTGGATGAGGCGCCAAACCCACCACCTCGCCCTTGCCTCAATCTTCCGCCGTAGTTGGTGCGTCGAACAACTGCCACACCCCGTCCAGCAGCAGTTCATGCGGGCGGAAGTTGGACTTGTAGGCCATCTTGCGGCTTTCCTCGATCCAGTAGCCGAGGTAGACGTAGGGCAGGCCGAGTTCGCGGGCCTGGCCGATCTGCCAGAGCACGTTGTAGGTGCCGTAGCTCATGCCGGACTCGGGCTCGTAGTAGGTGTAGACGGCCGAGAGGCCGTCGCTGAGCACGTCGACGATGGTGACCATCTTGAGTGGGCCCAGGGTCTCGCCCTCGGCCGGTGGCTCGCGGAACTCGACCAGGCGCGAGTTGACCCGGGTCTGCAGCAGGAACTGGGTGTACTGGTCGATGGAGTCGTGGTCCATGCCACCGCCGGCATGGCGGCCGTTCTGGTAGCGCAGGTAGAGCTGGTAGTGCTCGGGCAGGAAGGCCAGGCGCATCACCCGGGTCTGCAGGCCGCCGTGCTGCTTCTGGGCGCGGCGCTGGCTGCGGCTGGGGGCGAACTGCTGGACGGGGATGCGCAGTGGCACGCAGGCCCGGCAGCCGTCGCAATAGGGCCGGTAGGTGAACATGCCGCTGCGGCGGAAGCCGCTGGCCACCAGGCCGGAATAGGTGTCGGCGTTGATGAGGTGGCTGGGCGTGGCCACCTGCGAGCGGGCCATGCGCCCGCCGAGGTAGCTGCAGGGGTAGGGCGCCGTCGCGTAGAACTGCAACTGGGCGAGCGGGAGGTCCTTGGGGTAGGTCACGCGGGGCTCGTTGCGGCGCAGGGGCGGGTGGTCCGGTGGAGGCGGGGGAGGCGGTCGGGCTGGGTGGCGGCGGTCATGAAGCGCAGGCGTTCAGTCGTCCAGCAGCGCGGCCCAGTGCGCGGAATGATAGGTCCAGGCCTCGCGACCGCTGGGCCGTGTTGCATGGCTTACAAGCGCGAGGTGGGCCTCGAAGTCGGCGCGCGACACCGGTGCGGCGCCCAGGCTGGCGAGGTGGCGGGTCTGCTGCTGGCAGTCGATCCAGGCGATGCCTTGCCGCCGGCACCAGGCCACCAGGGCGGCCAGGGCGATCTTGGAGGCATCGCTGCGCCAGGCGAACATGGATTCGCCGTAGAACATGCGGCCGATGCTGACGCCGTAGAGGCCGCCGACGAGTTCACTGTCCACCCGGGTCTCGACGCTGTGCACGCCCGAGCTGGGGCCGGCGGCGCCATGCCAGCGTTCGTAGGCGGCCACCATCTCGGGCACGATCCAGGTGCCGGCCTGGCCTTCGCGCGGGGTCTGGGCGCAGGCGCGGATCACGGCCGGGCAGTCGCCATCCATCACCACCTCGCAGCCCGGGGTGGCGATGAAGGCCTTGAGCGTCTTCTTCAGCGAGCGGTGCAGGCGAAACTGCGCCACCTTCAGCACCATGCGCGGCGCCGTGCTCCACCACAGGATGGGTTCACCCGGCCCGAACCAGGGAAAGATGCCCTGGCGGTAGGCCGCCTCCAGCCGCCGCACGCCCAGGTTGGCGCCGGCGCAGAGCAGGCCGGGGGCCGGGCTGCCCTCGCCCAGGGCATGGCGGGTGGAGGGAAAAGGCGTGAGCGGGCCCTGGGGCTCCAGATCCTCCTCGGGCAGCCAGGGGATCATGGCGGGCTCAGGTCCGGTGCCTGGAGGCCGGCTCAGCGCAGCTGCAACTCGTCCTGGCCGAAGACGATGTCCAGCGGCTCGATGACGACCTGGCGCGGCCCGGCCTCGATGCGGCCGGCCACCCAGGCGTCCACGCCCAGGCTGCGCGAGATCTCGACCGTCTTCTGCGCATCCTCGGCGGCCACGTAGAGCGCGAAGCCTGCGCCCATGTTGAGGGTGCCGTAGGCCTCGCGGTTGTCCTGGCCGGCCTGCTGCTGGATGAAGCCGAGCACAGCGGGCACCGGAGGCACCGCGGTGATGTGATAGCTCAGCTCGGCCGGGTGGCGCATGAGCTTGCGCCAGCCGTGGCCGGTGACGTTGGCGCTGTAGTGCGGGGTGATGCCGGCGCGCCAGAGCGCCTCGGTCACCGGTGAATAGAGCACCGTGGGGGCGAGCAGGGCGGCGCCGTAGCTCAAGCCGGGGGCGATCTCGGTGAGGTAGCCCTGGGGCAGGCGTTCCACCAGCTTGCGCGCCAGCGACAGGCCGTTGGCATGGATGCCGCTCGAGGCCAGCAGCACGATGGCATCGCCCGGGCCCAGCTTCTCGCCCAGCGAAAGGCGCTGCTTGGGGTTGACCAGGCCGGTGCAGGAGGCCGCCAGGTCGATGCGGCCGGCCTCGACGATGCCGGCCAGGGCCGGCGTCTCGCCGCCGCCCCAGGAGACGCCGCAATGGTCGCAGGCGGCCTTCCAACCCGCCACCAAGGACTGGGCGCGGTCCGCGTCGCCGAACCAGTCCGAGCCGCCGGCGGCCCAGTAGGCCTGCACCACCAGGGGCGTGGCGCCCACGGTGATGAGGTCGTTCACCGCCATGGCGATGGTGTCCTGGGCGATGCCGGCGAACCAGCTCTTGCCGGTGAGGGTGGCCATCTCGTCGGCCACCAGGGTCTTGGTGCCCAGGCATTCCACGATGGAGGCGAGGTAGAAGGGCCCCACGTCGACCACATAGGCCGATTCACCGCGCGAGCCCGCCACCTCGGCAAAGCCGTGGCCCGTCAGATGGGCGGCAGTCGCGGCGGCGGCGCGCTGGGCGCTGACCTTGAGCGGATCGATGAGGTCGTAGACCACGCCGGCCTGGTCGTAGGTGAGGGGGGCGGGGGCGGTGGCCGAGGTGCCGGACGGGGAATCGTGGGGGGCTGCTGCACTCATGGGCCGGATTATCGATGGGGCCGACCGCCCCGCGCGGCTACGCCGGACGGGCCGGCCCCCCACCTAGAATGACCGGCCACTTCCAGCCCGCCATGAGCACCCTCGTCCTCGCCCGCAAGTACAGACCGCGCAGCTTTGCCGAGATGGTGGGCCAGGAGCATGTGGTGCAGGCCCTCGGCAATGCGCTGACGCAGCAGCGCCTGCACCACGCCTACCTCTTCACCGGCACGCGCGGGGTGGGCAAGACCACGGTCTCGCGCATCCTGGCCAAGAGCCTCAACTGCACCGGGGCCGACGGCCAGGGCGGCATCACCGCCGCGCCCTGCGGCGTCTGCCCGGCCTGCCGCGACATCGACGCCGGCCGCTACGTCGATTACGTCGAACTCGACGCCGCCAGCAACCGCGGCGTGGACGAGATCTCGGCCCTGCTCGACCAGGCCGTCTACAAGCCCGTCATGGGGCGCTTCAAGGTCTACATGATCGACGAGGTGCACATGATGACCAGC
>JBJOKP010000038.1:0-10164 GCA_046046045.1 Pseudomonadota bacterium
TTGCCGTTGCGAACCAGCAAGGAAATGCGGGTCTCGAAGACACGCTGCGGCTGTTCCGACCACTCCACGGCCAGCCACCGTTCGCTGTCGCGTTCCAGAAGACGACGCGCGACCGCACATTCAGAGGAATGAACGACCAGGCCTTCTCCCCGGCCAAGGTAGCCCACGATGGCATCACCCGGGATGGGTCGGCAGCAATGAGCCAACTGCACCGTGGCGTTTTCGCTGCCATCGATCACCACGGTGCCTTGCACGGGTGCATCAGCGTCGGTGGCGAAATGCCCCATGCTGAGCGTGATGGCATCGGGTCGCTGGCCACGAGCGACCAGTTCCTTGGCCAGGCGCTTGGCGACGATGGAGGCGATCTTGCGGCCCAGGCCGATGTCGACCATCAGTTCACGGTGGTTGCGGTTGCCGCTCCAGCGCACCAGGGTCTGCCAGAGGTGCTGGTCGGCCTCGCTGGCGCCATCACCGGCAGCCGGCATGGCCAGGCCTTCGGCCCGGAGGGCCTGGACCAGCAGCTTCACGCCCAGGTCGAAGCTCTCGTCGGCCTCGAGGTTCTTGAGGTAATGGCGGATCTTGCTGCGGGCCCGGCCGGTGCGCACGAAATTCAGCCAGGCCGGATTGGGCCGCGCCGCCGGGGCGGTGACGATCTCGACCACATCGCCCGAACGCAGTTCGGTTCGCAGAGCCACCGGCTCGCCATTCACCTTCGCAGCCACGCAGTGATCACCCACGCGCGAATGGATGGCGTAGGCGAAATCCACCGGCGTGGCACCACGCGGCAACGCCAGGATCTTGCTCTGCGGCGTGAAGACATAGATGGACTCGGGAAAGAGGTCGATCTTGACGTGTTCGAGAAACTCGGCCGAGTCGCGCGTCTCGTTCTGGATGTCGATGAGGGACTGCAGCCACAGCGCCCCCATGCCGGCCGCGTCGAGCTGGTCACCGCCGCCGGCGCGGACCTTGTACATCCAGTGCGCGGCGATGCCGGCCTCAGCCACGGCATGCATGGCCTGGGTGCGCACCTGGAACTCGATGGCCGTGCCGGTCGGACTCACCAGGGTGGTGTGCAGCGACTGGTAGCCGTTGGCCTTGGGAATGGCGATGTAGTCCTTGAAGCGTCCGGGCAGGGGCTTGTAGAGCTGATGCAGCACGCCCAGGGTCAGGTAGCACTCGGGCAGGGTCTCGACCACTAGGCGGAAGCCGAAGATGTCGCTCACCTGGGCAAAGCTCAGGTGCTTCTCGCGCATCTTGCGGTAGATGGAATGGATGGTCTTCTCGCGACCGTAGACCTGCGCCGGCAGCTCGGCGCTGCGCAGGGCTTCCTCGACCTCGCGCTGCACCTTCTCCACCACATCGCGGCGGTTGCCGCGGGCCTTGAGCACAGCCTTGTACAAGGCCGCGTGGCGCCAGGGCTGGAGGTAGCGGAATGAGAGATCCTGCAGTTCGCGATAGGTCTGGTTCAGCCCCAGGCGATGGGCGATGGGCGCATAGATGTCCAGGGTCTCGCGGGCGATGCGCACGCTCTTGCTGGGCGCCATGGATTCCATGGTGCGCATGTTGTGCATGCGGTCGGCCAGCTTGATGAGGATGACGCGCACATCGCGCGCCATGGCCAGCAGCATCTTGCGGAAAGACTCGGCCTGGGTTTCCTCACGGGTGCTGAACTGCAGTTTGTCGAGCTTGGTCAGCCCGTCCACCAGCTCGGCGGTGGCCACGCCGAAGCGCTCCACCAGCTCAGGCTTGGTGATGCCGCAGTCCTCCATCGCATCGTGCATCAGCGCGGCCATGATGGCCTGGGCGTCGAGCTTCCAATCGGCGCACAGGCCCGCCACCGCGATGGGATGGGTGATGTAGGGTTCGCCGCTGGCGCGGAACTGGCCCAGATGGGCCTCGTCGGCAAAGCGGTAGGCCTCGCGCACGCGCTTGAGGTCACCCGCCTCGAGATAGTCGAGCTTGTCGACCAGGGCTGCAAAGCTGGCGGCACTCACGCCATGAGCACCCGGAACGGCCTCGGGTTGACGCAGGCCGGATCGAGCAGCGTTGCGCGGTGCACCACCACGCTGATCGCGCCCGTCGCGGAGCAACTCACGCTGTTCATGGGCCTCACCGCCTGGCGTGCCTGCACCCGTCGCACCATCTCCGCCATGTGCGCCGCCGGCTGTAGCCGGATCCAGCGGGGGGGCAGCCCGTCCTGCCCCACGCTGGGACCAGGGTTCCACGAACATGCGCCTGAGCGCAGCGGCAGCACGAGAGGCCATGAGGGGGCTTGCCGGGCGATCAGGAGGCGCAGGCTGGAAATGCAAACGCCCGACCGGTGCGAACACCATGTCGGGCGGCAAGGCTGTGGAACGACGCACTGGCGAGGTCAGGCACACCAGCCGGCCCGACCCAGCCCGACCACCCTCCGGCATCCGTCCTGCGGACGGGCTGGGGGAGCAGGCTCTGGCGGGCCATGTCAGGGAACGGTGACCTCAGCCCGGTACCTTGCGCAGCATCTCCAGACCAACTTGGCCGGCGGCGATTTCGCGCAGCGCGGTCACCCCCGGCTTGTTCTTGGTCTCGATGCGGGGCGAATGGCCCTGGCTCAGCATGCGGGCCCGATAGGTGGCAGCAAGCACCAGCTGGAAGCGGTTCGGAATCTTGTCGAGGCAGTCTTCAACGGTAATGCGGGCCATGTTGGATCCAGGGTGGTCAGAAGCAGGTGAAGGGCCTGAAGCGTTGCGATGGAGATCGAACGCAGCAGCGTGAGATGAAGACAGCTAGTTCGGTCAGGGCTATCGACCCAGGACTACGGGGCCCCGGCCCAGACGCGGGCGTCAATCGAGCGCGAGGGCCTCGAAGACGGCGGAGCGAGCGCGACGCTGTGTCGAATATTTTAGCCGCTGGGCATGGACGATGGCCTTGAGGTCGAAGAGCGCCGTATCGAAGAGGGCGTTGACGACAACGTAGTCGAAATGCCGGGCCTGCGCGACCTCAAGCCGGGCGTTGTCCATGCGCTGGGCGATGACCTCGGCAGCGTCTTCGCCACGACGCAACAGACGTTGATGCAGTTCCTCGTAGCTGGGCGGCAGGATGAAGACCAGCACGGCATGGGCAAAGATGCGCTTGATCTGCACGGCACCCTGCCAGTCGATCTCCAGCACCACGTCTTCGCCGGCGGCGAGACGAGCCTCGATGGCCGCCCGCGAGGTGCCGTAGAGGTTGCCATGGACCTCGGCCCATTCGAAGAATTCGCCGCGGGCCACCATGGCCCGGAAGTCATCCTGGGAGACGAACCAGTATTCGCGGCCATCGCGCTCCTGGCCGCGTGGCGCCCGGGTGGTGTGGGAGATGGACACGGCCAGGCGAGCGTCCAGTTCCAGCAAGGCCTTCACCAGGCTGGACTTGCCGGCCCCGCTGGGCGCGGCGACGACGTAGAGGTTGCCCGGATGGTCCTCGGTGACGCTGGATGCAGGGTGGCTCATGTCGCGATGCCGGCAGTGAGGTCCATCAGGGCACGAGCCCGGCTGGACGACCCAAAGGAAACGGGGACTCACCTTGCGGTGAGTCCCCGTCACTGTTGGTGCGGCTGGCAGGATTCGAACCCACGACCCCTTGGTTCGTAGCCAAGTACTCTATCCAACTGAGCTACAGCCGCGCTGAGGAGTGAGACTATAGCACGGCCTCACCAGGCTTGTGAAGTCCCTCCATCGCCATGCAGGACTTTTTTATGCCGGCATCAAGTTCAGCCCAGCCAGGCAGGCTCATCTGGCAAGGGGTCAAACTGGACCGCTCATGGCCAATCAAACTGGCTGGCTCATCAAATGAGCCAGTCAGCCCAGCAAACGCCAGCGGATGCGGCATTCACCGGCGGTAGGTGGCGGTAAAGCTCGCCTTGCCCAGCATGGCAGCACCAAGGCCCTTGTTGAGCACGAAGCCATAAAGCGCCGCACTTCCGGTGCGCGGGATGCCGGCCGCGGCGGTGACCTTGTCGACCGCCAGGGCGTACACGGTGAAGACATAGCGATGGGGCTTGTCGCCCACCGGCGGGCAGGGGCCACCCCAGTTGCCGTTCACCCCGGTGGCCCCGGTGTCCATGAAGTCGGTCTGACCGCCATAGGCACCCGCCGGCAGACGCGCGGGGTCATTGCCAGCGCCTTGTGGCAGACCGGTGCTGCCCGCCGGGATGTCGTAGACCGCCCAATGCCAGAAGCCGCTGCCGGTGGGCGCATCCGGGTCATGCACCTGCAGCGCGAAGGACTTGGTGCCAGCCGGTGCATTGCGCCAGACCAGTGCTGGCGACACGTTTTCGCCCTTGCAGCCGAAGCCGTTGAGGACGAACTTGTTGCCGATGGTGCCGCCAGCCAGATCAGGGCTGGCCAACTCGAAGCTGCCGGTCTGCGCCACTGCACCGCCAGCGATGCACAGAGACAACAGGCCGATGCCGGACCAGCGAACAAGTTTGTGGGGGAGCAGATTCATGCCGGGAACTCCTGAAAGCTTAGGAAGAGTGCGGCGAACAGTCTCGCGACAGCGCAATGGTCTGACAAGTCCGGCCAGACCCTGCCGGTCGGCCGGGAAAACCTTCCGGCCCAAACTCCGGCCGCTGGCCACGGAAAGCAAAAGGCCCAGACAACACGGTTGCCTGGGCCTCGATCTGGCGGAAAGGGAGTCTGTCTTATGTGCTTTATTTAATGGGTGTTTTCTGTGCCAATCTCAAAATTCACCCATCCAATCCACCAACGCACCAAATACAGAGCCGACCCCAGCAGTTACCCGGAAAGTTACCCGCACCGGTCTTGTGTGGCCCGGCCGAACAGCCCCCCGCGCCACGCGGCATCCAGAACGTCCAGCCCACTGGGCTCATCAGGCGCCGCAGCCGGGCGCCCGGCAGCGATGGCGTATCTCGGCACGGGGCGCTTCACCCCAGGCCGGCGACAGGTATCGACCCGGGCGACCAGGCCAGCACGGACAAGATTGTTCAGCGCCCACATGACGCGATCCGCAGCGGTGGCGATGGGCAAGACCCGCCGAACCTCTTCGGAGGTCATGGGCTCGCCGCTGCCTTCGCTCGGCAACACGGACATGATCGCCAGCCGCACCTCTGAAACCGGCCGACCACAGGGCCGGCGAGCCGACGGGGAGGTGTCCAAGGCCAGACCGAGCTGTTCCATGCCGCGATGGTGCCAGAGGAGGGCCCGACCGATGATGGCTGGCCAGCCTATGAGGCGGGCTGTGCTGCCGGTGTTCGCCGGCAGTGAAGCCCCTCGCACGGCGCCGCCTACCTCAAGGCTGCGCCGCGCCACGCGATCCCATTGGACATCATGCGACCGCGGCCTATGAGGTTCGCTCTCTCGGCCGCGGCGTCCTCTTCCATCGTGAAACTTACGGCCGAACGCCCGTGATCACGGCGAAGGCCTTGGGATACAGAACCGCCACATCCGCGCGAACATGGCAGAGGAACGCGACCTGGCCGCTGGTGGCGAAGGTCTCCTTCAGCAGCTGGATGCTCATCTGCTCGCGCATCGCGAAGACCAACTTCGAGAAGTCGCCCAGGTAGATCTCCGAACAGTCCGTCGAGGTGCCCACCGTCAGGTTGTTGGGGATCTGCGTCGTCGTCTTGAAGGTGATCCCGTCGAGCAGCTGGAGACGCGTGAGTGACTGGCCGGTGGTGTCGGTCTGGTTGGCGAAGCCCACCAAGCTCCGTGGCGTCATGATCGCGCCATTTGGCATCGGGCCGTTGGCCTCCATGATCGACTGAACCCCAGCGGTCAGATTGAAGTACTTCGCAACCGCCGAAGTAGCGCCATTGGCCCCGCTGGACACGGCCAAGATGCCTGAGGTGTTCAGGATGCCGCGCGGCTCTGGCGCCGTCCCTGAGCCTCGCAGGCCGGCCCGGTCCAGTTCCTTCGCAAAGGCCTGGGCAATGGCCATCGTCAGGACCGAATCGATCCCCACGGCATCCGCGAGCCACTCGCGGGACACCTTGAAGTAGAACGAGAGGCTCTTGGGCGCCATGACGACACCGCGGAACCCGGGCGAGCTCTCGGCCACCGCCCCGTTCTCGCTGCGCCAGGCCGCAGACGGAATGGTGTCCACGGCGGCCATGGTGAAGGACTTCGCCCCCTGGCCATCGCCCTCCAGGGGAAGGATGCCGGCGCCCAAGGAAAGCAGGCTGGACTGCGGGACCAGCGCACCCAGAACCGTGCCCATGAGCCGGGCCGGGACCACGAAGCCGCCGTCTGTATCCGTGCCGGTGTTCAAGACGGCGCGCACTTCGGGCGTCGTTCCCATGCCGGCGACACCGCGCACGAAGTTGGCCAGCCCGATGCCGGCGGTTTCATGGGCGAACGCATCAGCACTGCCACCCTTGCGCATGAAGTGGCTCTTCAGCTGGTCAGCCCCGCGGAGAACGGGCGCCTCGATCCCGTTCACCTGCATGCGCTCCTCGGTCTTGTCCGAGTCAGCCGACAGGCTGCCGGCCAGGGCGCCAGGGCGGCCCAGCTTTCGCTCCATGGCATCGACGGAGCGGCGCAGCTCGTCGACGGTATCTCCCTGGGCCTTCTTGAATTGCTCGAACGCGCCGCCGATCTTCTCCATGGCTCCCACGAGGGCGTCCATGGTGTTGGGATCGTTGCGGCGCTCGATGGCGCGAGGGGAAGACAGAACGCGAGCCTTGAAGGCCGCGAAGTCGCTGTGAATCGTGTTCATGGTGAATCCTTGTGACGTGACGAAGTGGCGATGGAAATCGCGGTGTCGCGTCGCACTGATGAGGCGCCTTGCCGTACTCCCTACGGCGCAACTGCCAGCTCAGCGGCGGCGGTTCACGCGGGGCGCCTGGCGGCCGTGAAGTCGCGTCCTCTCGACGCCCCATCCCGGCCCGCCTGCCTGCGTGCCAGTGAAGCATTGCGCTTCACCTCGCCCAGGCTCTACAGCATCCCGCCGTTCGCCCGTGCGTGGCACGGAGCCTAGCACAGGCTCACTCAATGAGCCACCAGGTAGCGGCACACCATCATGCAGGATCGCTGCGATCTTCGCGGCCTGGCTGCGCGACAAGCCGGCCGCACGAAGCACCAACTCATCCCGGCGCTTCCGCCTGGCTGCGCGGTAGCGCGGGCTCACCGCGAGGTAGAACCACTCGATGAGCCGGCTCATTGCACGATCCCGCGCTTCAGCTCGGCGGCCATGAGCTGGCTGGTGGCACCACCCGGCTCGACGACATCCACCGCAACCCAGGCCACACCCGTGGCGCCCAGGGTCAGCCGCAGTTGCACCAGCGCCCCGCCGCGCACGGCAAGGGCCAGCCCGTCCACGCCCGCGGCGTCCTCCAGGCGTGCAGCCGCAAGGGCATCCTTCAGCAGGTCAGCACCTGCAGCCAGGAAGGCCTGCAGCGCACCGCCCCCCACATCACTTGAACCACTCATACCGCCGAACCTTTCTCGGCCACCCGGCCGAAGTGCCACTGAACCACCAACACACCCCCAAGGCCCATACACCCCCCCCTCGAATTTCGCGGTCTTGCGAACGGAGTGAGCAGGCCGGTCTACAGGCAAGGGGTCGCAGAGATTTAGACCCCCCCACGCCCACGCACACACCCCCGTCGACAACGTCGACAGTGTCGACAGCCCTCGGCACTGTCGAGAATGTCGACACTGTCGATGGGGGTGGATGGCTGTGCGCGTAAGTCATTGAATAGAAATAAGAATCTTCCATTGGCTTCTGGCGACAGTCCCAACTATGTCGACAGGCAGCGCGGATTGACCCGATAGGCCACCGAAGGGCCGGTGCCCTTGTTGATGCGCTTGAACTCGCGCACCACTTCCATGGCTTCGAGCCGCTGCAGCGCCTTGGCCAGGCGGTCCACGTTGCGGAATCGGCCCTCCATGGCCTTCTGTGCCTCGCGCCGGCTGAACTCGGCCAGGCCATGGGCCTGCACCCACTTCAGCACCTGGGCCGCGTCGGCGTCCGCACCGTCCGTGCCCAGCATCGCAAACGCTGCCTGCGCATGCACGATCAGCAGCCGGGCCAGCGCCACCGCCCGCTCGATGCTGACCTGGCTCACCTCCTCGGCCTGTAGCCCCACCTCGGCCAGCTCGAAGAGGCAGGCGATGCGAGCCACGGTACCGGGTAGCTTGCTGGTCCAGTCGCTGATGGACTCCAGCGCACCGCCCGCGCCCTGCTGCCGCTCGATCTCCTCGGCCAGGTCCAGCCACACCTCGCGGGCCGCCTCGCTCAGGGGCAGCACCCGGGGCGCCTTGACCGGCGCCGGCTCGCCCTCCAGCAGGGCCAGCATCCGGCGCTCGTACTCCTCGCGCACCTCGGGTGGGATGCTCACCCGCGCCCGCACATCGCGCTGCCCCACGTTGCTGACCGGGATGACGTACAGGAAGCGAGCCAGCAGCCCAGAGTCACGAAAGCGCCGCGAGCTGGCCACGTCGTTGAGGATGCCGGGCTGCACCATGAGGCCCATGGACAGCGCCGGCCGGTCGAGGTGGGCCGACCGGCTCGCCCGGTCCACCCGGATGGGACTGCCGCTGTAGGCCTGCAGGAAGACATCGATGTTGGCCTGCCCGCCCGAGTAGATGCCGGCCAGGTTGAGGAAGATCCCGGGCTCGTCGCTGTGCAGGCCCATGCGCTCGCCATGGTCCACCAGCAGGGCCTGCAGCCGCTCGGGCGTGGTGTCTCCCGTGAACAGCCGCGGGGCCCGCGCCTCCTCGGGCGTGGCCATCTCCTCCAGCTCGATCTCGCGGCGCAGCTGCTCGCGCTCGGCGCCGTCCTTGGCTTTGGCGGCGTCCACCAGCAGGCGCTCAACCCGCCGCTTGGCAACGGCCCGCTTTGCGTTCGTGCTGGCGATCTCCTGCCGCATGCGGTCGCGCTGCAGCTTCTCCCAATGCACCAGGGGTGCCAGGCAGGCGCCGATCACCGAAGACTTACGCGAGCCGCTGACGGCTGCGCCCAGGGTCCACAAGGGCAAGGGCTCGGTGTAGCTGTCGCCATAGGGCGCCACCTCGAAGCGCCGCTGCAGCACCGTGGCCAGCACCGCCAGGCAGGACATCACCGCCAGGGCCGCGGGCGTCTGCGTGCTGGCGGCCACTGCTGCGGCATGGTCGCCCAGCCAGTCAGGCAGCAGGGATGGCGGGATCTCGGGCGCCTGGGCCTGGCCGGGCAGCATGGGCTCGGGCCACTGCACAGCCGGCGCCGGGCCGGCCTCAGCCCGCGCAGGGCTGGGCCGCGGGTCACCCGCCGCTGGCGCGCCACCATCGGGAAGGGTTGCCTCCTCCACCATGCGGCGCACAGCCTCCAGGCCATCGGCCACGGCCACGTCATTGAAGTCACGGGAAGGGGAAGACATCAGGGAAGGTCCTTCGGGCGAGCCACGAGCCCGCCAGCGGCCCGCGCGGCACCTTTCGCCGCGGTCAGGCCGGGATTGCCGGGCGTGCCTGCGTCGTCGTCGGCGCAGATCACGATGCGGGCGCTTGGGAACTTGCAGCGAAGGGCGATGGCCACGCGGCCCAGGTTGCCGGCTGAGAACGCCGCGGCGGTCGCGAACCCTGTTGCCATGTGCAGGCTGGCCGCCGTGGCGTAGCCCTCGGCCACCAGCAGGGTTCGGCCCGGCGTGCCGATGGCCAGGTAACAGCCCGCGATGCGCCCGCCCGTGAGGAAGCGCTTCGTGCCGTCTGCGTCGATGAACTGCAGGGTGTGCAGCACGCCATCCCGGTCACGGGCCGGGATCAGCAGGCGCTCGCCCAGTTGCCGCAGCCCGTAGGCATGCACGCCCTTGCGCTTGAGGTAGGGGTGAGCATCCGTCGCCGGCCTGGCCACACCCCACAGGCGGGCCGCCTTCTCGCGTGCAGCCGCCTGCACCTCTACCGTGGCATGGCGCCGGGCCGCTTCGTTGGCGTCGGCCTGGCGCTTCAGCTCGCGCCGCTCGGCCCGGGTCATGTGCGGCCGCACCTGCTCGCGCCAGCTCACCTGCTGGCCAGTGCGCCACGAGCCGGCCACGCCCCAGGCATCGGGCGAGGTGTGCAGGATCGCCCAGCAGTTGCGCGCCCCACTCTTGTCGCCCTCGCCGCGGTAGCGCACCAACTGGCCAGGCACCAGCACCACGTCGCCGGCCGGCGCCAGGCCGGCCGTGCGCAGGTAGGCCCGGAAGTAAGCGTCCGCGCTCAACGTCGGCCG
>JBJOKP010000039.1:0-10144 GCA_046046045.1 Pseudomonadota bacterium
CGGGCCAGGGCCGCGGCACTCTGCTGCCATTGGGCGGCAGCGCGGGCCAGGTCGACGGCCGAACGTTCGGCCGCGGCACGCTGCTGCAGGGTGGCACGGGCCTGGGCCTGGACGCGGCGTTCCAGCCCGGCCAGTTCGGCCTCGGCCACGCCCAGGCGGGCGGCCTGCTCACGCTCGGTGGCGCGGCGCAGTGCGGTGCCGCCAAAGCTCAGGCCCATCTGCAGGCCCAGCACCTTTTCACCGCCGGCGTTCTGGCCGACCTTGAGGCCCACGGTGGGCGCGGGCTTCAGTTCGGCCAGGGCCAGGCCCTGCTCGGCCTGCAGGCGGTCACGCTCCAGGCGCAGGGCGGCCAGCTCGGGGTGTGATGTCAGCCAGGCCTGGACCAGGGCGGCATCCTCGGCGGTGGCCCCGGCTGAGCTGGAAGCTGAGGTTGAAGTTGGGGAGGTGGTTCCTGCCACGGCCTGGGACGACGACGCGGTTATGGCGGCCGACGGCTGGGTAGGCGACCAGCCCGTGGCCTGGGTCAGGCGGGCCAGGTCCAGGCCGGGGAAGTTCAGCGCCAGGCTGGCGGCTTCAGCCTCGCAGCGGGCCTGGGCCAGCTCGCGCTGGGCCTCGGCCTGGCCCAGGGCGGCGCGGGTCTGCAGGGCCTCGACCGGGGCGGCATCCCCCAGTTCGGCACGCCGGGCCACGCCGCGGGCCTGCTGCTCGAAGGAGGTGGCCAGTTCACGGGCCGCCTCGGCCGCCTGGCACTGGCGCAGGGCGCCGGCGCTCAGGTCCAGCAGGCGGCGGGCCTCGCCGCGCCAGGCCAGGGTCCAGGCCTGGCGAGCGACGGCCTCGCGCGACTCGCCCACACGCTCGGCCGCCGCCAGGCGGGCGGCCGGTCGCAGCGAGCGGGCCAGCACCAGTTCCCAGTCGGTGCCACCACCGGCACCGCCGGCCGCGCTGCGACGGGTCAGGGCCGGGGCAGCGGTCCAGAGGGTGTCGGTCTCGCGCAGCACGGCGCGGCCGGCCTGGGCCGCGCTGATCTGGCGCCGCGCTGCGAGCAGGGTCGGGCTGGTGGCCAGGGCCTGGGTGATGTCGGCGCTCGCTGCGGCGCTGGCGCCAGGGGCCACCGCGGCGCTGGCGGCCACGCCCTGGGCATCGGCCTGGCCGGGCGCCAGGGCCATCACCAGGCAGAAACCCAGGCTGAAGGCCTGGACGGCCTCGCCATCGACCCTGAGCAGATGGCCCAGGCTCGCACGCCAGCCGGAACGCGCCAGCGGCAGCTCGAGGTCGACCGCCGCGGCGCTGCGACGGAGGAAGGGCGGGGGCCGGGTGGACATCACGGGAATCTCGGGCATCACGGGCATCACCGGCATCAGGGCCTCGACGTGGCAGGCTGGGGATAGGGGGGCAGGGCCTCACCCGACTCGAACTCGCCCGGCTGGGTCAGGGCATCGAAGTCGTTTTGCACCGAGTCGCGGTGGCGGGCCGGCAGGGTCACGCCGGGGCCGAACTGGCCGAAGCTCATGACCTGGGTGACCCAGTAGCCGCCGTCGGTACCGGCCAGCAGGGCCTGGATGCTGGGCAGCAGGCGGCGGAGGACGTCGGCCGGCAGCAGCAGCTTGGCCTCGATACGGCGGGCATAGCCGCGCACCTGTTCCTCGCCGGCGGCCATCTGCACCAGCGGGCCGCGGGCCACCACGGGGTGCATGCTGAACTCGATGTCGTCGTCGAGGCCCTGGCCGGTGTAGGCCAGCAGGAAGTCGATCAGCCGCTCCTCGGCATGCTGGGGCACCAGCAGGGTGAGGCAGACGGTGGGCAGGGGGGTGGACGTCATGGCAGGAGCAAGGACGAGGAAAGGGGCGGGCACGTCAGGCTGTGTCAGGCCGAGTCAGGCCTTAGAGGCCTGAGGCTCGGCGCCGAAGCGGCGGAACAGCAGGGGCAGCAGCAGCAGGGTCAGCACGGTGGAGGTGATGAGGCCGCCGATCACCACCACGGCCAGGGGCTTCTGGATCTCCGAGCCCGGGCCGGTGGCAAACAGCAGGGGCACGAGGCCACCCGCCGTGATGGCCGCAGTCATCAGCACCGGGCGCAGGCGGCGCTGGGCGCCCTCCACCACCACGCGGGCCAGGGGCAGGCCCTGCTCCAGCAGCTGGTTGAAGTAGGTCAGCATCACCACGCCGTTGAGCACGGCGATGCCCAGCAGGGCGATGAAGCCCACCGAGGCCGGCACGGAGAGGTATTCACCTGTCACCGCCAGGGCGAACACGCCGCCCACCATGGCCAGCGGCACGTTGGCCAGCACCAGCAGGGCCTGGCGCATGGAGCCGAAGGTGGAGAAGAGCAGGAAGAAGATCAGGCCCAGGGCCACGGGCACGACCAGGCCCAGGCGCTTGGCGGCGCGCTGCTGGTTCTCGAACTGGCCACCCCAGGCCATGCTGGTGCCCGCGGGCATCTGCACCTGGGCGGCCACGGCACGGCGGGCTTCCTCGACGAAGCCGACCAGGTCACGGCCGCGCACATTGGTCTGCACCACCACATAGCGCTGGGCCAGTTCGCGGTCCACCTTGACCGGGCCGTCCACCCGCTTGAGGTGGGCGACCTGGGCCAGGGGCACGGCCACGCCGGCGGCGGTGGTGAGGCTCAGGGCCTCGAAGTCCGCCGGGGTGGCGCGCAGGGCCTCGCTGCCGCGGATGACCAGGGGCACGCGCCGGCCGGCCTCGAAGATCGTGCCCACGGGCTGGCCCTCGACCCAGCGGCGCAGGTCGTTCTGGATCACCTCGGCCGACAGGCCCAGGCGGCCGGCGGCCTGGCGATCGATCTCGATCTGCAGGTACTGCACGCCGTCGTTGCGCACCGTCAGGGTGTCGGTGGCGCCGTTGAGCTTGGCCACCGCGGCCTCGGTGCGGGCCGCCAGCTCGCCCAGCTGGGCCAGGTCGGGGCCATAGATCTTGATGGCCACGTCGCCGCGCACGCCGGTGAGCATCTCGGAGACCCGCATGTCGATGGGCTGGGTGAAGGCCGGCTCCACGCCCGGGAAACTCTCCATCACCTGGCGCAGCGATTCGATGATCTGTTCCTTGTCCGGCGAGCGCCACTGCTCGCGCGGCTTGAGCACCAGGAAGCTGTCGGTCTGGTTCAGGCCCATGGGGTCCAGTCCCAGTTCGTCGGCGCCGGAGCGGGCCACCACGGCCGCCACCTCGGGCACCTGGGCCAGCACGGCCTGCTGCACCTTGAGGCCCAGGGCCACGGTCTGGTCCAGGCCGATGGAGGGCAGCTTCTCCAGCTGCATGATGAGGTCGCCCTCGTCCAGGGTGGGCATGAAGCTCTTGCCCACCGTCATGAAGACGGCCGCGGCCGCCAGCAGCGCCGCCAGGGCACCGCCGACCATGGCCTTCTCATGCGCCAGGGCCCAGGCCAGCAGGCGGGCATAGCCGCGCGAGAGCTGGCGCACCAGCCAGGGCTCATGGGCCGGCCCGACCTTCAGCAGCCAGGAGGCCAGCACCGGCACCACCGTGAAGGACAGCAGCAGCGAGACCAGCAGGGCGAAGACGATGGTCAGCGCCACCGGGGCGAAGAGCTTGCCCTCCAGCCCTTCCAGCGTGAGCAGGGGCAGGAAGACGATGACGATGATGGCGATGCCCGAGGTCACCGGCACGGCCACGTCGGCCGCGGCGCGGTAGAGCAGGTGCAGCAGCGGCAGGCGCTGGGTCTTCTGCGGGTCGGTGATGGCGGTCTCGACGTTTTCCACCACCACCACGGCGCCGTCCACGAGCATGCCGATGGCGATCGCCAGGCCGCCCAGGCTCATCAGGTTGGCCGAGAGGCCGAAGAAGCGCATGAGCAGGAAGGTGCCCAGGGCCGAGAGCGGCAGCATGAGGGCCACCACGAAGGCGGCGCGCAGATTGCCCAGGAAGGCCAGCAGCAGCACCAGCACCAGGGCCACGGCCTCGCCCAGGGCCTTGCCGACGGTGTGCACCGCACGGTCGACCAGGCTGGAGCGGTCGTAGAAGGTCTGCACCGTCATGCCCGGAGGCAGGCCGGGGGCCAGGACGGCGAGCTTGTCCTTCACGCCGGCCACGACCTGGCGGGCATTGGCGCCGCGCAGGCCCAGCACCAGGCCCTCGACCGCCTCGCCCTGGCCGTTCTTGGTCACGGCGCCGTAGCGGGTCAGCTCGCCGAAACGCACCTCGGCCACGTCCCCCACCATGACGACCCGGCCATCGGCCGCGCGCAGCACGGTGTGGCGCACATCGTCCAGGCTGCGGATCGCCCCTTCGGCGCGCACGATGAGGGCTTGCTCACCCGCGGCCAGGCGGCCAGCGCCGTCGTTGCGGTTGCCGGCCATCAGGCTGGCCTGCAGCTGGTCCAGCGTGACGCCGCGGGCCAGCAGGGCCGCCGGATCGGGCACCACCTCGAAGGTGCGCACCCGGCCGCCCAGGCTGTTGACGTCGGCCACGCCGGGCAGGGTGCGCAGGGCCGGACGGATGACCCAGTCAAGCACGCGGCGGCGCTCCTCCAGGCTCTGCGGCCCCTCAACCGTGAACATGAACATCTCGCCCAGGGGCGTGGTGATGGGGGCCATGCCGCCGCTGGTGCCGGGCGGCAGGTCGCCCATCACGCCGGCCAGGCGCTCGCCCACCTGCTGACGGGCCCAGTAGACGTCGACCCCATCCTCGAAATCGAGAGTGATGTCGGCCAGGGCGTATTTGCTGGTCGAGCGCAGCATCTTCTGGCGCGGGATGCCGAGCAGTTCCTGCTCGATGGGCGCGGTGATGCGGGTCTCGACCTCCTCGGGCGTCATGCCCGGGGCCTTGAGGATGAGCTTGACCTGGGTGGTCGAGACGTCCGGGAAGGCGTCGATGGCCAGGCCCTGCCAGGCCAGCAGGCCGGCGGCCACCAGGCCGACGGTGAGCAGCAGCACCAGCAGGCGCTGGCGCAGGGAAAACGCGATGAGTGCGGACAACATGGGGCGACCCGCCGGCTCAGGGAACCGGCGCGTGTAGGAGAAGGGGAGAGGAGTCGAAGGGGGCCGGGCGCTGGCCCAGCCTCCGCGAGGCGCACCGGGCCCGGACGCCCTGTGACGGCGATCAGCTCTTGACCAGGGCCAGCAGGGCGGCCGTGCCCTGCACCACCACCTGGGCGCCCGCGGGCAGGCCGCTCACCGTGGCCAGGCCGGCGCTGCTGGCGCGCACCTGCACCGGCACCAGGCGGAACTGGCCGGGCGACTGCTCGACGAAGACCGCCTGGCCATCACCCTGGCGCACCAGGGCGGCCGCCGCCAGGCTGACCACGCCGGCACCGGTGCTGGCGCGGCTGGCGATGCGGGCCTCGACCAGCTGGCCCGGGCGCAGGCGCTGGCCGGCACCCACCTTGAGCTCCACGCGCACGGCCAGGGTCTGGGTGGCCGGATCGACCGCCTGGCCCAGCGACAGCACGCGGCCGGCTGCGTGGTCATCGGCCCCCAGGGCGGCGATGCGCACGGCATCTCCCGGGCGGACCTGGCCGGCCTCGGCCACCGGCACCTGGACCTCGGCCCAGAGCGTGCCCAGCTGGGCGATGCGGAACAGGGCGGTGGCGCCATCGACGCGCTGGCCGGCGGCCACGGTGGATTCAAGCACCACGCCGGTGATGGGGCTGGTCAGGCTCAGGTCGTCGCCGCTGGCGGATGCGGCACCGGTCTGCTGCAGCTGGCGTTGGCGCTCGGCCGCCAGCAGGCTGGCCTGGCGCAGGGCGACGCGGCTGGCATCCAGCCGGGTGGTGGGGATCAGGCCCTCGGCATGCAGCTGTTCGTCGCGGGCCAGGGCACGCTGGGCCAGCTCGGCCTGGCTCCGGGCCTGCTGGGCGTCGCGCTGCAGTTCCTGGGCCTGGCCGCTGCGCAGGCTGGCCAGGGTCTGGCCGGCACGCACCACGTCACCCGCGGCCACCTGCACGCCGGTGAGCAGACCGGCCAGGGGCGCGGAGACCACGCGCTGCTGGGCCGGGGGCACCACCAGGCGGGCCGGCCAGGCGGTGGCGGCAGTGGCGCCGGCCACCGCAGCCCGCGCCGGCTGGGTGCTGATGCCCAGCGAGCGCACCTGTTCACTCTTGAGGCTGAGCACGGCGGCGGCCGGGCCGGCCGGAGCCGCCTGAGCGGTCAGGGTGGGGGCCAGGCTGGCCGTCACGGCATCGGCCGCGCGGGCTGGCGTGGTGAACAGCATCGGCCAGGCCGCCAGCATGGCCAGGGCCAGCGCGCGCAGACCATCGCTCGGCGAGGCCGGATGACGAAGCTCAGCAGTGGACGCAGGGACAGGCAGCATGATCGGGCAGTCGTTCGGTTGGCGATGGCTGGATCTTGGAACTGCGCCCTGAAGCATGGGTGAAGCCGACTGAAGCGAGGGTGAAGCACTTGCGTTCAGCTCCCCGGCACACTGCCGGCCATCGAAAGGATCCCCCCATGCGCCTGCTGCTGCTCGAAGACGATGCCATCCTGGGCGAAGGCCTGCGCGACTACCTGCGCGCCGACGGCCATGTGGTGGACTGGTTCGTGCGCCTGCTCGACCTGCCGGTGCTGGACAAGGAGCCCTACGACGCCTTCCTGGTGGACTGGCAACTGCCCGACGGCTCGGGCCTGGACTGGATACGCCGGCAGCGCCAGCTGGGCATGGACACGCCCATGATCATGCTGACCGCGCGCGACCTGCTGAACGACCGCATCCGCGGCCTGGACGGCGGCGCCGACGACTATCTGGTCAAGCCCTTTGCGCCGGAGGAACTGAGCGCCCGGCTACGCGCCCTGCGCCGCCGCTCTGCCGGACAGGCCAGCCCTCGCCTGGTGGTGGGCGAAGTGGGCATCGACCTGTCGGCCCGCAGCGCCACCCGCGCGGGTGTGCGGGCCGACCTCACCGCGCGGGAATGGACGGTGCTGGAGGCCCTGGTGCACCGGGCCGGCCGCATCGTTTCCAAGAACGACCTGGAGGCGCTGATGCTGGGCTTCGAGGGCGAACTCGCCAGCAACTCGCTGGAGGTTCACATCTCGGCCATCCGACGCAAGCTGGGTCACTCACTGATCGAAACGGTGCGCGGCATGGGCTACCGATTGGCCTCGCCCAGCGAGGGCGGCCCGCCGTGACAGCGCGCGCCACGGCCGGGCAGAACGCCGGCAGCCCTGCCGGCATGCCGGTGTCCATCCGCGCACGGCTCGGCAGGGCATTGCTGCAGGTCTCGCTGGCCTGGGCCCTGGCGGTGGCCGGGGCGGTGGCCTGGGTGGCCCATGCCGAGGTGGACCATGTGCTGGATGGGGCGCTGCAGGAATCGGCCGAGATCCTGCTGGGCCTGCTGAGCCTGGAGTCCGAGGCCCTGCCGCTGGACCGGGGCGACGCCCTGCCGGCACCGCTGCATGAGGAACGGCTGGTCTGGCAACTGGTTGGCGCGGACCAGCGGGTGCTGCTGCGCAGCCACCACGCGCCGGCCACCCCGCTGCTGGACCGGCCCACGCTGGGGCTGAGCGACACGCCCGCCGGCGCGCGCGTCTACGGCCTGGCCTACAGCCCGGCCCAGGCCATGCTCTACGTGGCCCAGAGCGAAGCCCACCGCAGCGAGGCCAGCCGCGAGGCGCCGCTGGCCGTGGCCTTCACCGCCCTGGCCGTCGCCCTGGTCTGCGTGATCTGGATGCGGCGCCGCACTGCCCACGAACTGGCCCCGCTGCGTGAGCTGTCCGAGCAGGTGCAGGGCTATCACCCGCTGGACGCCGAAGCCACCCTGCCGGCGGCCACACGGGCTGAGCTGCAGCCCATCCGCGACGCCATCGTCGATCTGGGCGACCGCCTGGCCCTGCGGGTGGACAGCGAACGGGCCATCACCGCCCATGCCGCCCATGCCCTGCGCACGCCGCTGGCAGGCATGACGGCCCAGCTGGCCGTGGCCATGCGCGAGGCGCCCGAGACGCTGCATCCCCGCCTGCAGCGGGTGCGCCAAGCCTCGGAGCGGCTGAGCCGGGTGGTCTCGGCCCTGCTGACCCTGTTCCGCAGCGGCGTGGAGCCGCAGTGGCAGGAGGCCGACCTGGGCGCCCTGGTGGCGGCGGTGCCGGTGGACGGGCTGAGGGTGACGGTGCAGGCCGGCCCGCCGGGCGCCGGGTCGGCCACCAGCGGTCCGGCGGCCGAGTTGCCGCTGCTGCCGCGCCTGCGGGTGGACCCCGACCTGCTGGTCGCCGCCCTCATGAACCTGCTGGACAACGCGGTGCGCTACGGCGCCCGCGAGGTGCAGCTGCAGCTGAGCGAATCCGCCGAGGCCGGCCAGGTGTGGCAGCTGCTGCGGGTGACGGACGACGGCCCGGGCATCCCGCCCGAGCGGCGCGAGCAACTCCAGCTCGCCCTGGTCGACCAGAACTACGAGCAGGCCATGGGGCTGGGCCTGATGCTCACCGACCTGGTGGTGCGGGCCCACCGCGGTCGGCTGCGCCTGCTCAGCCCCGCCACCGGCTTCGGCCTGGAGCTGCGCTGGCCGCGAGCGGAGCGCGGCAACCCGTCACGCCCCTGAGCGCCCCCAGGGCCGGGCTGCGCCCCGCCCGCCCCCGTGGGGGTCAAGGAAACTTGGGGCGGCCCGGCGTTTCCTTGTGAGCCATCGCGGGCCAGCGCCCGTAAAAGCGGTGACGAGAGGTTTCGTGATCAAACTCGCGCTGCCCGTCAACCACGCAGGCAAGGGAGGTGAAGCCACCGCAAGTCGGGTGCAATAGGACAGGAACGCGCCGCAAAATCAGGGCAACCCCGGAAACATCAGGGCTGGGCCGTGCATCACGCGGCCATCGCCGAGTTGTACGCGCCGGGCGCTTCGATACGAACGCCACGTCCTGCCCCATGAAGCCCAGCGAGCACATCCTGTCGATCCAGCCGTCTCCGAACGACAGCTCGCCCCGGCCCGGCCTGGATGCCGCGGCCGAGATGCGCGAGACCCGCAGCGAGCTGGTGAATGCGCCTCACATCCACCTTTCGCACCTGCGGCGCCTGGACGAGCAGCTCGGACAGCAGCTCGACAGCCTGGCCCAGCTGGGACGAACGGTGCTGCAGCGCCGCCTCGGCGACCTGAACCGCCCGGGCGACTACTTCACCCACGCCGTGCTCTGCCTGGAACTGCGCGACTCGGCCCGCTTCGAGGAGTTGCTGGGTCTGGCCGAGCACCAGCTGCCCGTTGAGCAGGCCATCGCCTCGGCCATGGGCTGGGTGGGCGGCCAGACGGTGCAGGGGCGGCTGCGCGAACTGCTGGTCCACCCCGCCCCCATTGCCAAGCGCCTGGCCCTGGCCGCCTGCACCATGCACCGGGTCGACCCCGGCGCCCTGCTGGTGCCCTGCCTGCAATCCACCGATCCCGGACTGCGCGCCATGGCCGCCCGCACCGCCGCCGCAGCCGGACGGGCCGACGTGATGGACATGCTGCTCGAAGGTCTGTCGGCCCCGGTGATCCAGGCCGCCGACCTGCCCTCGGCGCTGGCCGTGCCCGGTGACGACGAGGAGGCCTCGGACTTCCCGTCCACCGAGGTGATCGGCTTCGAGGACGACGACGACCAGTACGCCGCCAGCCCGATCAGCCCGACGACGGGCCTGCGTGGATCGGCCCCCAGCCGCCCTGGCGGCCTGGACGCACCGGACAGCCGCTCGGGCTGGTACGACAGCCGCCAGGGGCCTGACAGCCGCCACGGCCCGGACACCCTCTCACCGCCCATTCCGTGGCCCACGCTGCCGCGGCCGGGGCGGCAGGTGGCACCGGCCGAACTGCTGCGGGCCGATGTGCGTGGCTGGTCGGCCTGGGCGGCCGTGATGCTGGGCGACCGGGGCGCGGCCCTGGCCACCCTGCGCGAAGCGGCCCTGGGCGACACCCCCTTCGCCACCCAGGCGATGACCCTCTTCCTCAAGGCCTGCGAGCTCTCCGACGCCCACGACGTGCTGCGCATCCTCACCCGCAAGGGCGGTGCCAGTTCGCGGCGGCGGCTGATCCTGGGCTGCGGCGTGGTGGGCGATCCGCTCTACCTGCCCTGGCTGACCGACATGATGTCCGAGGATGCCTGGGCCCGCGTGGCCGGCGAAGCCTTCTCCATGATCACCGGCGCCGATCTTGCCGCCCTGGACCTGGTGCGCCATCGCCAGGACGGCCTGAGCACCCGGCCCAGCCAGACCAGCGACTACCTGGT
>JBJOKP010000040.1:0-10094 GCA_046046045.1 Pseudomonadota bacterium
GGGGATGCGGGCCACGGCGTCGGCCGCGGTGATGGTCTTGCTCACGATGAAGTCCTGTGGTGGATGGTGGCCACCAGGCCCGTCGGCGGGCCGGTGGATGACGAAAGACTAGCCCCGGTGCCGTCGGTCTGACCTGCCGCACATCAAGACTCGCTGCACCGCAGCAGGGCCGGATGCAGCAGGAAGTGCGCCTGCGCAAGCCCGCGACCCGGGACAGCCCGGTGCCAACCCGACGGCCTAGACTGCACGGTTCGTCCCGCCTGTCCCGATCTCTTCCGCTGACCCCATGAGCGACCAGCCCGCCCCCTTTGTCCATCTGCGCATGCACACCGAGTTTTCGGTGTCCGAGGGCATCCTGCGCATCGACGAGGCCACCGCCGCGGCCAAGAAGGACGGCCAGCCGGCCCTGGCCATCACCGACCTGGCCAATCTCTTCGGTGGGGTGAAGTTCTACAAGACCTGCCGCAAGGCCGGCATCCAGCCCATCCTGGGCGCGGAGCTGGAGGTGGTGGTCGAGGTGGCGGGCGAGCGTGTCAGCGGCCAAGTGCTGCTGCTGGCCGCCTCCAACGAGGGCTACCTCAACCTCTGCCTGGTGCTCTCCAAGGCCTTTGCCCTGGGCTCGGCCAGCTCGGTCACGCCCCATGTGCCGCTGGCGGTGCTGGAGATGCACCACCACGGCCTGCTCATGCTCTCGGGCGGGCAGAAGGGCCTGCTCGGCGCCCGCCTGCTGGCCGGCGAGGACGCCCCGGCGCGCGAGATCACCCGGCAGTTGCAGCACTGCTTCGCCGGCAAGCTCTATGTGGAATTGCAGCGCTACGGCTCGGGCTCGGACGACGCCTACAACCAGGCCGCCGCCACCCTGGCGCGCGAGTTTGCCCTGCCGGTGGTGGCCACCCACCCCATCCAGTTCCTGGGCGCGGAAGACTTCGACGCCCACGAGGCGCGCGCCTGCGTGGCCGCCGGCGAGATCCTCACCAACCCGCGCCGGGTGCGGCGCTTCACGGCCGATCAATATTTCAAGACCACGGCCGAGATGCAGGCCGCCTTTGCCGACCTGCCGCAGGCCCTGGCCAACACCGCCGCGGTGGCGCGGCGCTGCCACATCGAGCTGACCCTGGGCAAGCCGCGCCTGCCGGACTTCCCCACCCCCATCCTGCCCGACGGCACGGCCATGCCCATGGCCGAGTATTTCCGCGAGCTGTCCTTCCAGGGCCTGGACGAACGCCTGGCCGCCCTCTATCCCGACGCAGCCAAGCGCGCCGCGGTGCGGCCGCAGTATGTGGAGCGGCTGGAGTTCGAGATCGGCACCATCCTCAAGATGGGCTTCCCGGGCTACTTCCTCATCGTGTCGGACTTCATCACCTGGGCCAAGAACAACCGCTGCCCGGTGGGCCCGGGTCGGGGCTCGGGCGCGGGCTCGCTGGTGGCCTATGTCCTCAAGATCACCGACCTCGACCCGCTGGAATTCAAGCTGCTGTTCGAGCGCTTCCTGAACCCCGAGCGGGTCTCGATGCCTGACTTCGACGTCGACTTCTGCCAGGGCAACCGCGAGCGGGTGATCGATTACGTCAAGGCCAAATACGGCCGCGACGCCGTGAGCCAGATCGCCACCTTCGGCACCATGGCCGCCAAGGCCGCCATTCGCGACATCGGCCGCGTGCTGGGCATGGGCTATGGCTATGTGGATTCCATCGCCAAGCTCATCCCCGCCCCGCCGGGCAAGACCGTGACCCTGGCCAAGGTGCCCGAGGAGCCCGACGGCGGCGTGGTCTATGCCCGCAAGGAGGCGCCCGAACTCGAGCAGCGCGAGGCCAAGGAAGAGGAGGTCGCCGAACTGCTCTCCCTGGCCACTCGGGTGGAAGGCATGGTGCGCAACATCGGCATGCATGCCGGGGGCGTGCTGATCGCCCCGGGCAAGATCACCGACTTCTGCCCGCTCTACCAGCAGCCGGGCAGCGACTCGCTGGTGAGCCAGTACGACAAGGACGACGTCGAGGCCGTGGGCCTGGTGAAGTTCGACTTCCTGGGCCTGGCCACCCTCACCATCCTGGAAGAGGCCAAGCGCCTCATCGTGCGCCGCAAGCCCGAGCTGCAGAGCGTGCTCTACGAGGGCCTGGGCTTCGACGACCGACGCGTCTACGACCTGTTCTCCAAGGGCCTCACCGAGGCAGTGTTCCAGTTCGAATCGGCCGGCATGCAGCGCATGCTCAAGGACGCCAAGCCCAGCCGGCTGGGCGACCTCATCGCCCTGAACGCGCTCTACCGCCCGGGGCCCATGGACCTCATCCCCACCTTCGTGGCGCGCAAGCATGGCCGCGAGGTGGTGGAGTACCCCCATCCCCTGGCCGAGCCGGTGCTGGAGGAGACCTACGGCATCATGGTCTACCAGGAGCAGGTGATGCAGGTGGCCCAGGTGCTGGGCGGCTATTCACTCGGTGGCGCCGACCTGCTGCGCCGCGCGATGGGCAAGAAGAAGGCCGAGGAGATGGCCGCCCACCGCAAGATCTTCCGCGAGGGCGCGGCCAAGAACGACATCAACGAGACCAAGGCCGACGAGATCTTCGACCTGATGGAGAAGTTCGCCGGCTACGGCTTCAACAAGTCGCATGCGGCCGCGTATTCGGTGCTGGCGTATCACACGGCCTGGGTGAAGGTGAACTTCCCGGCCGAGTTCTACTGCGCCAACATGACGGTGGAAATGGGCAACACCGACAAGCTGGCGGTGCTGCGCGACGATGCCGCGCGCCTGGGCATCAGCTTCCAGGTGCCCTCCATCAACCGGGGCGTGCGCGAGTTCGAGCCGGCCGGCGAAAAGGAGATCGTCTACGGCCTGGGCGCCATCAAGGGCACGGGCGAAGGCGCCATCGCCGCCATCGCCCAGGCGCGCAGCGAGGGCGGACCCTTCACCAGCTTCTTCGACTTCTGCACCCGCATCGACCGCAGCCGCGTCAACAAGCGGGTGGTCGAGGCCCTGATCAAGGCCGGCGCCTTCGACGAACTGCATCCGCAGGGCGTGGATGGCCGGGCCCAGCTGCTGGCCAGCGTCAGCCTGGGCTTCGAGTTCGCCGACACGCAGCAGCGCAACGCCCTGCAGGGCGGCCTCTTCGACCTGATGGACGACCCGGCCGGTGGCGCCAGCCTGGGCTCGCTGGCCCGCGAGCCCGACCTGCCCGAGGCACCGGTCTGGGACGTCAAGCAACGCCTGGAGCAGGAGAAGCTGGCCCTGGGCTTCTTCCTCTCCGGCCACCTGTTCGACCAGAACGGCGAGGAGGTGCGCCGCATCGTCAGCCGCGCCATCGGCGACGCCGTCGACAGCCGCGAGACCGTGCAGCTGGCCGGCATCGTCAGCGGCCTGCGCATCGTCAACGGCCAGCGCGGCAAGGCCGGCATCTTCAAGCTCGACGACAAGAGCGGCAGCATCGAGGCCGTGGCCGCCGAGGAGTTGCTGGAACGCCGCCTGGACGTGTTGACCGAAGACGCCCTGCTCATCTGCGCCGGCCGGGTGCAGACCGACCGCTTCAACGGCGGCCTGCGCTTCAACCTGCAGGACATCATGACGCTGGAGGAAGCCCGCCGCAGCCACGGCCGCTGCCTGCGCGTGAAGCGCCTGCGCAGCGAGGCCGATCTGGTGGCCTGGATGAACCAGTTCGCCGCTGCACCACTGAGTGCGGACGAGGCGCTGGACCCCGAGACCCGCCCCAGCGGCCTGAGGGTGCTGGTGGATCTGGAGCTGGGTGGCGCGGCCTGTGTGCTCGACCTGGGAGACCGGCGCCGGGTCAGCCCCAGCGATGCGGCCCTGGCCCCGCAGGAGGGTCTGGCGGTGGCCATGGAGTATCACGGGGATACACCTTGACGCAGAATCGATGCATGAATGGGAGGCTTTCCCGTCTTCCGAACGTGTTGCAGCTGCGTTAATTCAGGGCGCCTTGTCGGCGCAACGACCTGGAGATCCCATGAACACGATGACCTCGACCCGCCTGAACGGGCCTGACACCGCATGTGCCAGTGCAACTTCCCAGCCTGCTACCCAGCGCGCGTCAGGTGGGTCCATCCGCCCACGGCACCACCGGATCGCCGGCCTGCTGGCGGCAGCCGCCCTGCTGCTCGGCGTTGGCCAGGCCATGGCCCAGGTCAACGTGGGTGTCTCAGTCGAGGTCAGCCAGCCCGGCGTCTATGGCCGGGTGGACATCGGCAACCGCCCGCCCCCACAGATCTACGTGCCCCAGCCAGTGATCATTGCCCCGCCACCCCGCCTTCCACGCGCCGAGGCGGTCTACCTCTGGGTACCGCTTGAACACCGCCGCAACTGGAAGCGGCATTGCGGCGAATACCGGGCCTGCGGCGTGCCGGTCTATTTCGTGCGCGATGACTGGTACCGCGACAACATCCACCGCGGCGAGGGCCGGCGCAATGATCATGGCCACGGTCATGACCGCGGGCGCCACCGCGGCCATGACCACGACCATGGTGACCGACGGGACGATCGCCGCGATGATCGAGGCGACGATCATGGCGGCGGCCGCGGTGGTCGCGACGGCCGCTGACCCCACATCAAGCCGGCTGCGACCGCGAGGCGGCATCATTGCGACATGCCCTCCCGCGGCCTGAACTCCCAACCCCGCAGTCCCGACTGGGACACCACCCTGCCCGGCGAGGAACCTGGCGCCGCCCCCATCCTGCCTGGCCGGTCAGCCGTTGCGGCCAACACGCCGGAGCGGGTCGGCCTCGTGCTCACCGGAGGCGGAGCCCGGGCGGCCTATCAGGTCGGGGTGCTGACCGGGCTGGAGGAGATACGGCAGACCTGCCGCGGTGTCAGCCCCCATCCCTTCCAGATCTTCACCGGCACCTCGGCCGGGGCCATCAATGCCACGGCCCTGGCCTGTCGGGCTGACGACTTCCCGGGCGCGGTGGATGAACTGCTGCGGGTCTGGTCCAGCTTCGAGGTCGAGCAGATCTACCGGGCCGATTCGCTGAGCGTGCTCCGCTCCGGAGCGCCCTGGCTGTCCATGATGTCGCTGGGCTGGCTGCTGGCCCGCTGGGCGCGGGTCAAGCCGCGATCGCTGCTGGACAACGCCCCGCTGGCCGAATTGCTGGGCAGCCTGATCGCCTGGGACCGGCTGGGCACCATGAAGCAGTCCGGCCACCTGCAGGCCCTGGCGGTGACCGCCTCGAGCTACACCACCGGCCTGCACGTCACCTTCTACGATGGCGTGGAATCCATCGCCCCCTGGTCCCGCAGCCAGCGCATGGCCGTACCTGGCCCCATCAACGCCCAGCACCTGCTGGCCTCGGCCGCCATCCCCTTCGTCTTTCCCTCGGTAGCCCTGGGCTGCAATGGCCGCGAAGAATGGTTTGGTGATGGCTCCATGCGCCAGGCCGCCCCCATCGCGCCGGCCATCCATCTGGGGGCCACCAAGGTGCTCGTGATCGGCGCGGGCCGCATGCATGAACCGGCGGATCGACCGCTGCCGCCCAGCGCCTATCCCTCGGTGGCCCAGATCGCCGGCCACGCGCTGTCCAGCATCTTTCTGGATGCCCTCAAGGTCGACATCGAGCGCATGCAGCGCATCAATGCCACCTTGTCCCTGCTCTCGCCGCAGGCCCGTGAGCTGACACCGCTGCGCCCCATCGATGCCCTGGTGATCGCGCCCAGCCAGCGGCTGGACGATCTGGCAGCGCAGTGCATACGCTGCCTGCCCCTCACCATCCGTTCCCTGCTGGGGGCCATGGGCATCAGCCCGGCCGGTCGGGATGCCGGTGGCTCGGCCCTGGCCAGCTACCTGCTCTTCGAGGCGCCCTACACCCAGGCCCTGATCGCCCTGGGCCGGGCCGACACCCTGGCACGTCGCGATGACGTGAAGCGCTTCTTCGGCTGGCAGGCCGACGCATCGGCCCGCCCCGCCACCTGACACCCTGGCGGACGCGGCACCTGGCGCATCCGGGTGCCTCCGTGTCGCGGTCGCGCAGCCGCGCGGATGCCACACACGAGATCACTCGGTCTTGGCGGCCTTCTTGACCTTCTCACCGGCGGCCGAGGCCTTCTTGGCCGGCTTCATGGCGGCCGCCTCCGGCCCGTCATAGGTCTTGCCGCCCACCCGCAGACCCGCCGCCGAGAACTTGGCAGCATTGCCCGGCCCGATGCCCTTGACCCGGTCGACCAGGTCGGTCCAGTCCTTGAAGGGGGCTTTCTGTCGCTCGGCCAGGATGCGGGTGGACATGGCCGGGCCGATGCCGGCAATGGTTTCCAGATCAGCCTGGCTGGCCGAGGCCAGGTCGACTGCCGCCCAGACCGGCAGAGACATGAACAGGGAAAGGCAGAGGGCAACAATGACACGGATCATGATGGGCTCCTTCGTCAAGGATGGATGGCAGCCCGGCCTTCACCATGATCACCGGGCTGATGAGGCCAAGGACCTCATGGCCGGATCCTGCCCGGCCTGATCGCGCCATCTGATCCCTCCCTGGGGGGAGGCCGCACGTGCCGCCTGGGCGCCTGCGCCTACGCGCAGGCCGTCCATTCACCCGATGGGGGGATGTCATCCGACAGCCTGTGACTGCAGCAACCCAGGGACGCGCTCTTCCGGTGACCGCCGCCTCATCCCGAGGCAGCGACCCAAGCCGCGGATTCATCCATGGCGGCTCATGCAGAGTAGGTGGGGGGTGACGAGCCTTGACCCCGGCACTGACAGCTCACGGTTAGGGCTGCTTCGTTCCCGACCTGACCCAGTTGGCCGCGCCACCATGCGGGGAGGCCCGTCGCCGGGGATTGTAGGCGAGCCGGCTTGCGATCCGATGACGGAAATCTTGGGGCCTGGTGCGGGTATGTCGGCAGAACCTGGCAAGCCGGTCACGGCCGGACCGCCGTCCCATGAAAACGGCACCCTCACCACAGGGGCGAAGGGCGCCGTCAGAGGCCACTTGGGCACCAGGCTCAGGCCTGGGCCGAGCCTCAGGGCAAGTCAGGCCGTGGCCGGCTCGGCCTTGGGCTTGTCGCTGCGGCGCGGCTCGATGTCGAGCAGCACTTCACCTTCAGCGTCCACATCCACCGTCAGTCGGCCACCGTCGATGAGGCGGCCGAAGAGCAGTTCATCGGCCAGGGCACGGCGTATGGTGTCCTGGATCAGGCGCTGCATGGGTCGCGCGCCCATCAGCGGATCGAAGCCCTTCTTGCCCAGGTGCTTGCGCAGGCCATCGGTGAAGTTGACCTCGACCTTCTTCTCGGCCAGCTGGCTCTCGAGCTGGAGCAGGAACTTGTCGACCACGCGCAGGATGATCTCCTCGTTCAGCGGCCGGAAGCTCACGATGGCATCGAGGCGGTTGCGGAACTCGGGCGTGAACATGCGCTTGATGTCGGCCATCTCGTCGCCGCTCTCGCGCACATTCGTGAAGCCTATGGTCGACTTGTTCATCGTCTCGGCCCCCGCATTGGTCGTCATGACGATGATGACGTTGCGGAAGTCGGCCTTGCGTCCGTTGTTGTCCGTCAGCGTGCCGTGGTCCATGACCTGCAGCAGCACGTTGAAGACGTCCGGGTGGGCCTTCTCGATCTCGTCGAGCAGCAGCACGCAGTGCGGCTTCTTGGTGATGGCCTCGGTCATCAGGCCACCCTGGTCGAAGCCCACGTAGCCCGGAGGCGCACCGATGAGGCGGCTCACCGCGTGACGCTCCATGTACTCGGACATGTCGAAGCGGATCAGCTCGATGCCCAGGATGAAGCCCAGCTGCTTGGCCACCTCGGTCTTGCCCACACCGGTGGGGCCGCTGAAGAGGAAGGCCCCGATGGGCTTGTCCGGCTTGCCCAGGCCCGAACGGGCCATCTTGATCGCGCCGGCCAGGGCCTCGATGGCCGCATCCTGACCGAACACCACGCTCTTGAGGTCACGGTCCAGGGTCTTGAGCTTGGAACGATCGTCGCTGGACACGCTGGCCGGCGGGATGCGCGCGATCTTGGCGACGATGTCCTCCACCTCGGCGCGGGTGATGGTCTTCTTCTGCTTGCTCTTGGGCAGCACGCGCTGGGCGGCACCGGCCTCGTCGATCACGTCGATGGCCTTGTCGGGCAGATGGCGGTCGCTGATGTACTTGGCCGACAGTTCGGCTGCAGCCTGCAGCGCGCCCAGGGCGTACTTGACGCTGTGGTGTTCCTCGAAGCGCGACTTCAGGCCCTTCAGGATCTCCACCGTCTGCTCGACCGAGGGTTCGACCACGTCGACCTTCTGGAAGCGCCGCGACAGCGCCGCATCCTTCTCGAAGATGCCGCGGTATTCGGTGAAGGTGGTGGCACCGATGCACTTGATCTGGCCCGAGCTGAGCGCCGGCTTGAGCAGGTTGCTCGCATCCAGCGTGCCGCCGGAGGCCGCACCGGCGCCGATCAGGGTGTGGATCTCGTCGATGAAGAGCACCGCATTGGTCTGCTCGCGCAACTGCTTGAGCACAGCCTTCAAGCGCTGCTCGAAATCGCCGCGGTACTTGGTGCCGGCCAGCAGGGCGCCCATGTCAAGCGAATAGACGACCGCATCGCCCAGGATGTCGGGCACATCGCCCTGGGTGATGCGCCAGGCCAGGCCTTCGGCGATGGCCGTCTTGCCCACGCCCGCCTCACCCACCAGCAGCGGGTTGTTCTTGCGGCGGCGGCACAGGATCTGCACCACACGCTCGACCTCATGCTCGCGTCCGATCAAGGGATCGATGCGCCCTTCGCGCGCCGCCACGTTGAGGTTGTGCGTGTACTGGTCCAGCGGCGAGCCCTTGCTCTCGCCCTCTTCCTTCTCGGATTCGGCCGGGCCCGATTCATTGGGCTTGGCCGGCTCTGGCGGATCGGACTTGCGGATGCCGTGGGCAATGAAGTTCACCACGTCCAGTCGCGTCACGCCCTGCTGGTGCAGGTAGTACACCGCGTGTGAATCCTTCTCGCCAAAGATGGCCACCAGCACGTTGGCACCGGTGACTTCCTTCTTGCCATTGCCCGTGGACTGCACGTGCATGATGGCCCGCTGGATCACGCGCTGGAAACCCAGCGTGGGCTGGGTGTCCACGTCATCCGTGCCGCCCACCGTGGGTGTGTTGTCCTTGATGAACTGGGTCAGGCTCTTGCGCAGGTCCTCGATGTTGGCCGCGCAGGCCTTGAGCACCTCGGAAGCCGAGGGGTTGTCCAGCAAGGCCAGCAACAGGTGCTCGACGGTGATGAACTCGTGGCGCTGCTGGCGAGCCTCGACAAACGCCATGTGCAGACTGACTTCCAACTCTTGCGCAATCATGCGACCTCCATAATGCATTGCAGGGGATGGCCTGACCGGCGCGCCGCTGCCTGAACCATCTCGACCTTGGTGGCCGCCACATCCCTGGTATAGACCCCGCAGACACCGCGACCTTCGTGGTGGATCTTCAGCATGATCTGCGTGGCCGTCTCGATGTCGCGGTGGAAGTATTCCTGGAGCACCATCACGACGAATTCCATCGGGGTGAAGTCGTCGTTGAGCATCACCACCTGGTAGACCGGTGGTGGCTTGACCCGGGCCAGCTGCCTTTCGGCAACCACGGACCCCTCGCCATCTGGAGGCGGTGCAGGTATCGGGGGTTGGCCTGGAAGATCAGTGGACATGAAACGATTCTATCGGTCGGTCCGAGCCCTCGCTTGGGTCAGGACGAGGCCGCTCCCAGAAGCGACCATCCCACAGGGAGAGCGGCAATTTCGAGGGTTTGTGCGGGTGTATTCAGGAGACATCCCTGGGGGTATGCAGGGTTGACACCCCATGAGGCCGACCCGAAAAATCTTTGCAAATTGTTAGCACATCCAGAGGAGCACACATGCCGCACGGCACGGTGAAGTGGTTCAACGACGTCAAGGGGTTCGGCTTCATCGAGCCCGAGGGCGGCGGAGAGGACGTGTTCGCGCACTTCTCCGCCATCCAGATGGAAGGCTTCCGCACCCTCAAGCAGGGTTCGCGGGTGGAGTACGAGCTGATTGACGGCCCCAAGGGCAAACTGGCGCAGAACATACAGTCATTGGATGCCAGTCTGCGTGGCCAGGCAGCAAACCGGCCAGCCGCCTGAGCGCAGGCCAACATGGACGGAGTTCGGTGGCCATGCCAGCT
>JBJOKP010000041.1:0-9996 GCA_046046045.1 Pseudomonadota bacterium
ATACCGTCGGGTGGGCAGACTGGCTGGGCGTCACCTGCGACAGCGCGGCCAGCACGGCCTCGTTGGCGGATTCAGCCGGGCCAGTCAGCAGTGCGTGCCCTGCCAGCTGGCAGAGCGGCAGGCCGCGCTTGTGCAGCAGCAGGGCGGCGGCCAGCACGGCATCCCCGGCACCAAGCACCAGGGCCGCACGTGGTTGCAGTTCATCCAGGGCCGGCCCCAGTCGCTCGACCAGGGGCGCCAGCAGGGCCTCGAAGCCGGCGGCGGTGTCCAGGCCCAGGTGCAGGCTGGCCGGGCGGCGCAGCAGGCGCTCGAATTCCTCCCAGGGCCAGACCTCGCTGGCCGGACCGACGCTGACCAGCACCACCTCGGGGGCCTCTGCCGCCGTGGCGTCCGTTCCGGTTAAGGCCTGGAGGAGCGCGGCGGCAGCCAGGGCGTCGGCCGCCCCGTCCACCAGCACCAGCAGGTCGCAACGGCGGGCTGCTGCGGATGGCAGCATGCCGGCCCAGCGGGGCGCGTCGTCGACCACGGCCGGGCTCGGCGCCTCGTTGCCATCCGCAGCCCAGGCCTGGTCGGCGGCTTCGTCAGGAGACTCGGCCGTGATCTCGTCGGCCACGGCCAGGGCCAGCAGCAGGTCGGGATCGGACAGCAGGGCCGTGGTCTCGGCATCCAGATCGGCGTCGGCGAGGGCGTCCGCCGTGTCGGACGCCGACAGCTCGGTGCCGGCCTGGGCAGCGGCGGCGTCCAGCGCTTCGTCGTCGGCCAGGGCGGCCGGGCCGGCCTCTTCGAGTGCGGGAGCGAATGCAGACGGTGGAACGGTCGATGAAACGGGGGAAGCCAGGGCAGCAGGCGCACCACCGGCGGCCGCGGGCGGCTGGGCGAGCGGCGCCAGGGTGGCGACCGGCGCAGGTTCCGCGCCGACTTCGCCGATCTCGCCACGCAGTTCGCGGGCCGTGGCCTCGACCAGGGTGGCGTCCACCTCGGCCCGGCCTTCCAGGAAGGTGGCCAGCAGCACGCGGTTGGCCAGGCGGTTGATGCGCCGCGGCACACCGCCGCTCCAGCGGTAGAGCTCGGCATAGGCGGCGTCGCTGATGGGCGGACGGCCGTTCCAGCCCACGCGCTGCAGGCGGTGGGCGATGTAGGCGCGGGTCTCCTCGGCGTCCAGCGGCCCCAGGTGGCAGGAAGCGCTGACACGCTGGCGCAGCTGCTCCATGGTGGGCAGCTCGAGGATGCGGCGCAGCTCGGGCTGGCCGATCAGGAAGCTCTGCAGCAGCGAGTGGTTGCCGAGCTGGAAGTTGCTCAGCATGCGCAGCTCTTCCACCGCGCCCGGGTTGAGGTTCTGCGCCTCGTCGACGATGAGCAGGGCACGCCGGCCCTGGGCCGCCAGCGTGGTGAGAAAGGCCTCCAGCGTGGCGATCATGTAGGCCTTGGAGGCCCCCTGGGCGGGGATGCCGAAGGCGGTGATGATGGACTGCAGCAGGTCGCCCGAATCGAGCTGGGTGGAGACGATCTGCGCCGCCACCACCTGCTGGCGGTCGAGCTCACCCAGCAGGGTGCGCACCAGGGTGGTCTTGCCCGCGCCGATCTCGCCGGTCACGACGATGAAGCCCTCGCCCTGGGCCACGCCGTAGCGCAGATAGGCCAGGGCATGGCCGTGGCCGCGGCTGTTGAAGTAGAAGGCCGGATCAGGGTTGAGCTGGAAGGGCGGGCCGCTCAGGCCGAAGAAGGCTTCGTACATCGGGGATGGGGCTTCAGAAGCGGTGCTGGACGCCGACGGTCAGGGCGACTTCGCGGGCCCGCCCGCCGTCGCTGGTGGTCTGCAGCACGCGGCGCAGGCCGGCGCTGGCCTGGGTGCGTGGCGTGAGTTCGTGGTTCAGGGTCAGCCGCAGGGCCAGTTCGCGGTTGTCGCGGCCGGCATTGGCATTCAGGCCCGTGGCGCGGCTGCCGGACAGGCTGGCATCGGCGCTGGTAAGCAGATCGAGCCGGCGGTTAAGGCCCAGGCTCCAGCCGGTCTGCCGCGCGTCGCCCGAGAGGAGGCCGCTCAGCAGCGGGTCGCCGGGCAGGTCCAGGCTGGTGTCGCGGTACAGGCTGAGGCTGACGACGTGACGCACGCCCATCAGGCCGGCAGTGAGGGTCAGGCGGCGGTTTTCCTGGGCCCGATCGGAATACAGGGCCACTGGATCGGCCAGGGTCTCGCCCAGGCCGCGGCGGGTGATGAAGTCCTGCACCGCCGCGGCACGGAGCAGCGGGTCGGTGATGCGGGTGGCGAACATCTGGTCCAGCAGCTCGGCCACCCGGCCGCCATTGCCCAGGCGACCCAGCAGCGTGGCGCTGCTGCCGAACTCACGCCTGGCCTCCAGGCTCAGGGCCAGGCCGGGGCTGCGGTGGCTGGCGCTGAGGCGCCAATCCGTGCCCAGGGCATGGTGTTCGCCATTGAGCTCCAGCCGGCTGCGCGGGCTGGGCAGCCAGGTGAGGCCGGCACCGCTGAGCGGGCCGGAACGGTGGTTGATGCCCCAGGTGCTGCTGTCATGGCCGCCGCGCAGGTCGACCACCAGCTGCGGATCGGCCGACCAGCCCAGCACGCCGCGCAGGGTGCGGCGCTCGAACACCGGCGCGCTCAGGCTGGGCACGGTGGTTTCCTGCGACTGGGCCTCGATGCGCAGGCCCAGGGGCCGGGGCAGCCGGCTCCAGCTCAGGGCCTGATCCAGCGTACGGCTGCTGCTGTCCACCGAGAGGTCGCCGCCGGTCTGGTGCTGATGGGTGAGCAGGGCATGGCCGCTCACGCGGGTGAGCGGGTCCAGCTCATGGTCCAGGCGCGGACCCAGGGTCCAGCGGGTGCTTTCCTGCACGCCGCGGCTGCCCGGCACGGCGCTGACGAAGGGACTGACCGGCAGTGCGGCGGCGGCGATGCGGCCGTCCAGCCAGAGCCAACGGTCGACCAGGCGGGCCGAGCCGTCGAGGTCGGCGCTGGGCAGGGCCTCGTCACCGCGGCGATTCTGGGCGTAGTGGCGCAGCTGCAAGGCGGCCTGGCCGCTCAGGCGCCAGCCCGCCGAACGGGTATCGATCTGCACCGCCGGGCGCAGGCCCAGCACCAGGTCGGACGAGGCCTGGGCCAGCGGCTCCATGCCGACATTGCTGGTCGCCGTGGCCTCGGCGCCGAGGGTGAAGAACCAGGGCGGCGCGGTGGCCGCGTTGCGCGGCGCGACCACATGGCGGAAGGAGCCGGTGGCGGGATCCACGAGATCTCGCCGCTCGGCCTCGGTTGGGTTGCCCGACAAGGCCGCTTCGGCCCGGCGGCTGCCAGCCTGCACGGCTGTCCCGAGCGGGTTCAGGGCGTCGAGGGCCGGATCGATGTCCAGCCCGGGCGCCGGGCGGTTCTGCGCCTGCACCGGTGCAGCACCCAGGGCAGCGGCCAAGCTGCCCAGCAAGGCGACCAGGCCGGCAGCACGTGCCACCGGCCGGGGCGGGGCAAGCGGGCCGGGGGCGGTCCGCCGGCTCATTTCACCGGCGCCCCGTAATAGCCGTATCCATCCCCATGCACCTGGGGCGCCTTGTTCAGGATGGAGTAGACGACCGGGCAGCCTTCCAGGGCCGCATAGGCCTGGGCGAGCTGCGGACGGGTGGTGGCTTCGGCCTCCACCACCATCAGCACCTGGCCCATGCGCGAGGCGAGCACGCGCGACTCGGTGGTGGGAATGAGGGGCGGGGCATCGAAGACGATGATGCGGTCGGCGTATTTGGCCGCCAGTTCGTCGAGCAGGCGCTCCATCCCAAGGCTGGCCAGGTGTTCGGTCGATTCAGAGCTGGCACGCCCGGCCGGCAGCAGGCTGAGCTTGGGCACGTTGGTGCGCAGCAGCACATCGGCCAGATCCATCTCGGGGTCGTGCAGCACATCCATCAGGCCGGCCGTGGCGTCCAGGCCGTAGCGCTTGAGCACGGCCGGATGCAGCACGTCGGCATCGACCAGCAAGACCGAGTGGTCCACCTCCATGGCGATGCTCATGGCCAGGTTCATGGCCACGAAGGTCTTGCCCTCACCCGGCAGGGCACTGACCACCTGGATGAGGTTGGCGCGGGCCACCGGCTCGGCCCCTTCGCCGCGGGCATTGGCCACCAGCGGGCGCTTGAGCAGACGCATCTGCTCGGCCAGCTGGGTGCGGGTCTGACCGGGGACCAGGTAGCCCGCGGTGGAGAGGCGATCCAGATCGATTCGCACCTCGCGCGAACGCCGGCGTGGCTCGACCGGCCGGTTCGGCGGGACCGCTGCGGCCGGCACAGGCGAAGAGAGCCGCACCGGGGCCGGCGCCAGCGCCGCGCGGGCGGCCGCGGCACCCAGGCTGAGCGGATCGACCGCAGGGGGAGGCAGTCCAGGCGCGGCCTGGGGCTGCGGCGCGCTGCCGTAGAGCTGGGTGATGGCAGCCTGCCCGGGCGTGGTTGCTGAGCCCGCAGCGCCGCCGGCCACCTGGTTGCTCGCCACCTCGGCGGGCAGCACCACGCCGGCGCGCTTGAGTTCTTCCAGCCGGCGGGCGGCCTGTTCGATGATGCTCATGGGAATGTCGGTCCGTGATCAGGCTGCGGCGGTGCGACTGACGACCCAGGCCATCCACACCAGATGGAGGCCGAGGAAGGCACCCAGCGCTAGAAGAAGGCGGCGGCGGTCCTGAGTGACCGCAGCCAGCAGGACCGGGTCGCTCACCAGGCCCAGGCTGCCCAGCACCGGCCTGCGCGAGATCTCGCGCAGCTCGCGCTCGCTGGCGATGATGGGCAGCATCATGCTGCGGCCATAGGCCGCCGCCGCGCCGCCCGCCAGGGCCAGCACCATGACGATGAGGGCCAGGGCGCGCTTGCCAGGGAACACCGGCTGGGGCAGCACCCGTGGCGGCTCGATGAGGCGGAAATCGGCCAGCGAGCCGTTCTGGTCGATCTTGACGCCCAGGGAGGCCGCCTCGCGCCGCGACACGAGCTGCTCGTAGTTCTTGCGGATGATGTCGTAGTCGCGGTTGAGCTGGGCCAGTTCTGCTTCGGCCTGGGGCGCCTTGGTGGCCTGGCTGCGGATGACGTCGATGCGGCGCTGCTGGGCCTCGATCTGGCCCTGCAGGGCCGAATAGTTGGCTTCGGACTCGGCCAGCGCGACCCGCAGGCGCTGGTAGATGGGACTGGTGGCTGCGGCGCCACCCTGGGGCGCCTTGGGTGCGGCAGCCAGGGCGGCCTGGCGGGCCTGCTGGGCCTCGCGCTGGCGCTGCTCCTGCTCCTGGCGGCGCTGGGCTTCGAGCTGGCCGATGGTCCGGCGCACGTTCAGCACGTCAGGGTGCTGGTCGGTGTAGCGGCGCAGCAGGTCATCGAGCTGGCGGCGCTGGCCATCGATGCGGGCATCGAGCTCGGGCGTGACCGAGCCTTGGGGCTGGACCGGCACGGGGGGCGGGGCCTCGACCGGCAGTTGGGCAGGTTCATGGGCCAGTTCGGTACGCAGGGCATCGCGCGAGCGCTGGGCGGCCGCGGCCTGCACGCGCAGCTTGTCAATGTCCTCGCTGAGCGCGGTCATGCGCGCAAAGCTGTCGTTGTTGCCGGTGGCCACGTCCATGTTGCGCAGCTTGAAGTCCTTGAGCTTGGCCTCGGCGGCGCTGAGCTTGGACTCGTAGGTCTTGATCTGCTCGTCGATGAAACGGCTGGCATCTTCCGAATCGCGCCGCTTGGTGTCGGCACCCGCGCCGATGAAGAGCGTCACCAGCCCCTTGACCACCCGCTCCGCCCGCTGCGGATCGGTGTCGCGGTAGCTGATGGCATAGAGGTTGTTGCCACCGGTCTGCTCGACCTTGATGGACTTCGTGAGGTCGTCGATCAGCTCGTCGGCGTTCTGCGGCCGGCCCTTGAGCAGGCCGATCTCGGCGTCGTTGACCAGGCGCTCGACATTGGGGCGCGAGACCAGGGTGCGTCCCAGCATGCGCACCTGCTGGTCGATGTCGGGCTGGAAAGCCAGGCCGGCCATCAGCGGCTTGAGCACGGTCTGGGTGTCGACGTAGATGCGGGCGCGGGCCTCGTGGCGCTCGGGCACGGTCTGCACCACCGTCGCCCCGCCCAGGGCCAGGGCCCAGGCCACGGCCACGCCCAGCCAGCGATGGCGCCAGATACCGCGCAGGGTGGTCTGCAGATGCTGGGTGAACTCGTTCATGCTCGGTGCGATCGGGAAGGAAGCGGGACCAGGCGCCCGGTCCGGCGGATGGGCCGGTCAGTCGGGCCGGTCCGGCCGGTCCGACCTCTAGACAGGCCAGGCGGGATTCAGAACCAGCTCTGCGGCACGATGATGATGTCGCCGGGCTTGACGTCGACATTGGCCGAGATGTCGCCGCGCTTGAGCAGGTCCTTCAGGCGCAGGCTGTACTGCGAGCCCTTCTCGGAGCCACGCACCAGCACGGCGGCATTGCCGTCGGCGAAGTCGGTCAGGCCGCCGGCCTGGACCATGACATCCAGCAGGGTCATGTTCTGGCGGTAGGCCACGGCCTGCGGGCGGGCAGCCTCGCCGACGATGCGGATCTGCTCGCCGTAGACGCCCTGGAAGCTGTTGACCACGATGGTGACCACGGGCTCGCGGATGTAGCGCGAGAGCAGCTGCTCGATCTCGCGCGAGAGGTCGGCCGGGTTCTTGCCAGCCGCCTGCACGTCTTCCACCAGCGGGGTGGACAGCCGGCCGTCCGGGCGCACGGTGAAGTTGCCCGACAGCTCGGGGTTGCGCCACACCACGACATTGAGCGAATCGAGCGGTCCGATCTTGTAGCGATGGTCCGGCGTGGCCGCCGAGGACGGCGCCGCGGGGTAGCGCACCGGCACCGCGCAGGCCGACAGCAGCAGGGCCGTGGCGGCGGCGATCAGGGGCAGGAGGCGGACACGGCGGGCGATGGCTGAGGGCTGCGGAGACATCCTGGAGTACCTCGATGGTCGAACGGAAGGGGCTGACCTGGGGAAGACCCTGGCGGCGGCGGATGCTAACCCTGAGTCCTGGGCCCACGGGGGTGCAGCCGGGCGCCGCGCCAGCCGGCGTGCGGAATCGGCGTGCGGATTCACCGGCTCGCCGGGCTGATCTGCAGCCTGCGCCCCGGACGCCGGGACCGCTTCGGCTGATGATGATCGTGACACGCGCACCGCCCGGGCGTTGCTGGGCGGCGAACGTGGCTTGACAGAGGACAGCGTCCTTCAGGACGACCAGGGTCGCCCTGCCCTGGCTCAAGAATGCGCCCCGGAAACCACCGCGACGCGCAGAAAGAGGCAGGGCCGCCGCGGCACTGCCGGGCGACCCTGGGGCGGGGCGGCGCGGGTGCTGCCTGCCTATCAGTGCGCACCTTCGCGGAAGAGCACGACGCTCACGGTCTCGATGAGCACCATCAGGTCCAGCAGCAGGCTGTTGTTCTTGACATAGTAGAGATCGAACTGGTGCTTGCGCTTGGCGTCTTCCAGCGAGGCGCCGTAGGCATAGCGCACCTGGGCCCAGCCGGTCAGGCCCGGCTTCACGGTGTGGCGCAGGTCGTAGTAGGGAATCTGCTCGCGCAGCTGGGTCACGAAGCTGGGGCGTTCGGGGCGCGGGCCCACCATGCTCATCTCGCCCTTGAGCACGCTGATGAGCTGGGGCAGTTCGTCGATGCGGGTCTTGCGGATGAAGGCACCCACGCGGGTGATGCGGCTGTCGTTCTTGCTGGCCCAGCGGGCCACGCCGTCCTTCTCGGCATCGGTGCGCATGCTGCGGAACTTGATGCACTGGAAGCCGCGGCCACGCAGGCCCACCCGCTCCTGCTGGTAGAACACCGGGCCGGGACCCTCGAGCTTGATGGCCAGGGCGGTCAGCAGCATCAGCGGGGAGGCCAGCAGCAGCAGCGTGCCCGAGCTGACGATGTCGAAGGCGCGCTTGGAGAGCTCGCGCAGATGGCCCTGCACGAAGCCGTCGCCGTAGACCAGCCAGCTGGCCTTGAGGCTTTCCAGCGGCACCTCGGCCTTGGCGTGTTCATAGAAGGCGGCCAGGTCCATGATGGGGATGCCGCTGATGCGGCAGTTCAGCAGCTCGGCCATGGGCACGCCGCCGCCGCGCTGCTCGCGCACCGCCACGATGATCTCGTTGACCCGGTGCTGGCGCACCAGTTCCAGCATGTCCCCGCCCGCGGCGAAGACCGGCGCCTCGGCGCCACCGGGGCGACGGTCGGCACCTTCCACCGTGGGATAGAAGCCCACCACCTCATAGCCCGCCCACTGGCCACCCGAGCGCAGGTCGGACCACACCTGGGTGGCATCGGCACCGTTGCCGACGATCAGCACCCGGCGGGTACCGACGACCTGACGCACGCTCCAGGCCAGGCCGCGCACCAGGATCAGGCCGCCTAGCACGTAAGCCACCGCGGTGCCCACCAGCACGGCGGGATAGCCGTCATAGCTGGTCTGCTTGGTGACGAGGTAGGTGAAGTAGCCACCGGCCAGGGAGGCAAAGCCTACCCGCAGGGCGACATGGACCAGACCCAGGTGGTGATGACGGTACAGGCCGACGAAGGAGTAGAGCAGCGCCATGCTGATGGCCAAGGCCAGGGCCGGTACCAGCACCGCCGAGGTGCAGAGTTCTGCCACCACACTGTTCAGGCCATGTTCCTGGCACAAGGTGGCTGCGGCCAGCAGCACGGCGACGAAGGAGAGAAAGCCGTCGGCCAGCATTTCGGAGAAGTTCGTCGCCGAGGTTCTGGCGGGGAAAACACGAAACATCGAGGTGTTCCCTTGCGGAGTTTGTTGTACGGGGAGCCTGTGAGCCCGCGGGAACTGGCACCAGTGCGGTGCCATCCCGGCAATCCGGCTTGCGACGCCGGATCAAACTGATTGTGGTGTCTCGCCACGACCACCGACAGGGCCCACCACCATGCCGGGCCGGCAAGGGCGATTTATTGCGCACACCTCGCGTTGCGACAACGCGAAAGCCACGCTGGAAATGAAAAATAAGTCGAAGCCGCTGATGCTGCATTCAGGAAGAACACCGATTGCCAAGCGACAGGCCAGCAGCTTGCCGATGACGGGGCAAATCACCGACAGCCACAGCAAGGTGGCGCCAGATCGATCTGTGAACAATTCTTCGGCGCGGGACTGCCCCGGGGAAAGTCACTGGAAACCCGCCCAAACCGGGGGTGGCAGGCGTGAAGCGGGTGATGCAGGGCGCCGGAAATGAGAAAACCCCTGCCCTGCGTGGGTATCACCAGTTTCCTGGACGGCAAGGCTGGCGGGCAGGATCATTGCCTCAGCAATTTTCCACTTTCAGCGCAAGGGTTGCGCCGACCACGCGCCATTCATCACGAATGGCCAACACACCGGGCGGCCGAGCCGCCAGGTTTACCTCCCAGAGCGCCCGTTCAGCATTTCAGGCCTACATGCAGTGCCACGACGCCGGCCGTGAGATTGTGAATATCCACGTGGGCAAATCCGGCAGTTTTCATCATGGCCTTCAATTCAGCCTGGGGTGGATGCATGCGGATGGATTCCGCCAGATATCGATAACTCTCGGAATCTCCGGCGAGAAGTTTTCCCAGACGCGGCAGGATGTTGAAGGAATACCAGTCGTAGGGCTTGCGCAGGGGCACGGCCACGCGCGAGAACTCCAGCACGAGCAGCTTGCCGCCGGGGGCTAGCACGCGCTGCATCTCGGCCAGGGCGGCCTCCTTGTGGGTCATGTTGCGCAGGCCGAAGGCCACGGTGACGATGTCGAAGCTGGCGTCGGCGAAGGGCAGCTTCTCGGCATCACACAGCAGGCTGGGCACGACGATGCCCTCATCAAGCAGGCGGTCGCGGCCGGTGCGCAGCATGGCCTCGTTGATGTCGGTGTGGACCACGAGGCCGGTGGGGCCGACCTTCTTCGCCAACGCCTTGGTGAGGTCGCCCGTGCCCGCGGCGATGTCCAGCACGCGGTGGCCGGCCCGGGCGCCTGAGACGGCGATGGTGTAGGCCTTCCAGACCCGGTGCATGCCCATGGACATGGCATCGTTC
>JBJOKP010000042.1:0-9870 GCA_046046045.1 Pseudomonadota bacterium
TCGGAACCATCGAACAGGGGGGATCAGGGCACGGGCGAGCACCTTCGCCACCGGCCAATTTCATTGCAGCATCAAGGGTTTAGGTGCAGAATTTGCGAAACTGTATGAAGTGTGTAAGCACGGCTGCCCTGCGGCATCCGCCCCGCTACGCTTCACCGATCCAGCACCGGGTGGCGCGGGCAGACCGCAACGCCCACGCCGGATCCCTTGCGCGCACCGACCATGCCCTTGCCCCCCATGAACCGTTACTCTTTCCGGCCCCGCGGGGCGCAACAGGCGGCCGGGTCGGCCTGGCAGCATTCGCTCCGGGTCGCCACGCTGCTGGCGGCGGCGGGCGTCATGGGTGGGGCCTGGGCGGCCGGGCCGAATTATCCGGTCACCGAGAACCAGCGCGCCACCGCCCGCCAGGTGGCCGAGGCCGGCGTGCCGCTGTCCGAGCTGGCGGCGGATGCGCCGGACAGCTACATGGTCAAGCGCGGCGACACGCTCTGGGACATCTCCAAGGTCTTTCTGCGCAGCCCCTGGCGCTGGCCCGAGCTGTGGGGCATGAACATCGACCAGGTGGCCAATCCCCACCTCATCTACCCGGGCCAGCTGCTGGTGCTGGTGAAGGGCAACGGCCGCGCCCGGCTGGAGTTCGGCCAGGGCAGCGGCGGCACCGTGGGGCCGGACGGCACGGTCAAGCTCTCGCCCAAGGCGCGCGCCAGCAACCTTGGCCTGGGGCCCATCGCCTCCATCCCGATGAGCATGATCCAGCCCTTCCTGAACGATGCCGTGGTGCTCGACAAGGATGAGCTCGACGGAGCACCGCGCATCGTCGCCGGCCTGGACCAGCGCACCGTCTTCGGCCGGGGTGATACCGCCTATGTGCGCGGCGAACTGGCCGACAAGCGCGACTGGCGCGTCTTCCGCACCGCCAAGCCGCTGCTGGACCCGGACACCGGCGAGACCCTGGGTTACGAGGCCGCCTTCGTGGGTGCAGCCGAATACCTGCGCCGCGGCGACAGGCGCATCGGCCCGGAAGGCACGGAAGAGATCGTGCCGGCCACCTTCCAGCTCACCGCCATGCGACAGGAAGCCGGTGTGGGCGACCGCCTGGTGGCTGCCTCGCCGCGTGACGAGATGGCCTACACGCCGCATGCGCCAGCACAACCGATCTTCGGCCGCATCATCAGCCTGTACGGCGAAGGCACCTCGGCCGGGCAGTACCAGGTGGTGGCCATCAACCGCGGCAAGGTGGACGGCCTGGAGCGCGGCCATGTGCTCTCGCTCCTGCGCAATGGCGAGCGCCTGGTCGACAAGACCGACCCGGCCCGTGCCGCCCTCAAGCTGCCTGACGAGCGTCACGGCCACCTCTTCGTCTTCCGCGTCTTCAACCGCGTGTCCTACGCGCTGATCGTGTCGGCCCAGGGCGCGGTGCAGCCGGGCGATCACTTCATCCAGCCCTGACGCCGGCACGGCGCCATCGTCCGCCAGTCGGCACCATTGCCTGAGGCACTGCGGTCGTGGCCCGGCTGGAGCCGCTCGATGAGCAGGAACTGGACGCCTGGCTCAGGCTGATGGGCACGGCCGGGCTGGGACGGCGCGGCATCCGCAGGCTGCTGGCGGCGCTGGGTTCGCCGGTCCAGGTCTATGCCGCCGGGCCCCAGGCCTGGCAGGGCCTGGTGGGCGCGGAGCGCTCGCAGGCGCTGGAAGCGTCCGCACGCCCGTCACCGGAAGCCAGCCGGCGCCTGGATCTCACCCTGGCCTGGCTGGCCGGCGGCCCCGATCGCCAGATGCTGACCCTGGGCGACGCCGCCTATCCGGCCGCGTTGCTGCACAGCCCGGATCCGCCGCTGCTTCTGTATGCCCGCGGCCAGATCGAGCGGCTGCAGCGTCCTGCCATCGCCATCGTCGGCACGCGCCATCCCAGCCCCTCGGGGCGGGAGATCACGCGCGCCTGGGCGCAGAGCCTGTCGGCTGCCGGCCTGTGCGTGGTCTCGGGCATGGCCCTGGGCATCGATGCCGCCGCCCATGACGGCGCCCTGGCCGCTGCAGAAACGGGCAGCGGCAGCTCATCGGCGCTCAGCGGTGGCACGGTGGCCGTGGTGGGCACGGGGCTGGACCAGGTCTATCCCCGCAGCCATAAGATGCTGGCCGACCGCATCGCCGCCCAGGGTCTGCTGCTGAGCGAATACCCCCTGGGCACGCCCCCGCTGGCGGCCCATTTCCCCCAGCGCAACCGCCTGATCGCCGGGCTCAGCCAGGGCACGCTGGTGGTCGAGGCCGCCCTGCAGTCAGGATCCCTCATCACCGCCCGGCTGGCGCTGGAGGCCTCGCGCGAGGTCTGGGCCGTGCCCGGCCCCATCCATGCGCCACAGTCGCGCGGCTGCCACGCCCTCATCAAGCAGGGCGCATCCCTGGTGGACGACGTGCAGGACCTGCTCGTCGATCTGGGCCTGGCCCAGGCCAACCCGCCATCGGCACCACGTCGTCCGGAACGCAGCGCCGACTCGGCAGCGAGTGGGTCCTCGGTCGCAGACCTCTCGCCAGGCCCGTCCGGGTCGCCTCCTGCCCCCGAGGGGGGCGACGACGAGGCGGACGAAGACCCGGTGCTGGCGGCCCTGGGCTGGAGTCCGGCCACCCTTGACGTGCTGCATCTGCGCACGGGTCTCTCGACCTCGGAACTGGTCGTTCGCCTGCTCGAACTGGAGCTCGAATCCCGCGTCGAACGCCTGCCCGGCGAGCTCTTCCTGCGCGTCCAGCACGGCTGATTCGCTTTCGGCGGGCCCAGTCTGGCGAGGCAACCATGGCCGCTTTGCAACACCCGGCTCGCCCCTGTCCAAGTGGCATGAGCCGGCTCCGACAGTGTGTCGAAACCTGACGTTTTTGCCCCGCATTCCCCTTCCCAGGGCGCCGAAACCCTCGGGTATAGTGGGTTCATCATGTTCGATGTGCTGGTCTACCTCTACGAGAACTACTGGCGACCGGACGCCTGTCCGGACCACGATCAGCTCTCGCGCAAGCTCAGCGCCCTGGGCTTCGAAAGCGAGGAGATCGAGGACGCCCTGTCCTGGCTGGACGGCCTGTCCGACAGTGCCAAGTCCCATGCCGGCCAGCAGAGCTCGCATGCGATGCGGGTCTACACCCACTCCGAGCAGGAGCAGCTGGGCGAGGAGTGCATCGCCTTCCTGAGCTTCCTGGAATCCGCCGGCGTGTTGCCGCCCTCCATGCGCGAGATCGTCGTGGATCGCGCCGTCGCCATTCCCGGCGGGCCGGTGGCACTGGATGACCTGAAGATCATCGTGCTCATGGTGTTCTGGAGCCTGGGCGAGGAGCCCGATGCCCTCATCCTCGACGAACTCTTCGTCGATCCCAATGAGCGGCTGATCCACTGACGGACTGTTGGTGGTGCTGATGGCGCCACTGCTTGCAGAAGAAAAGAACCGGCCCGCAGGCCGGTTTCTCTTTGGCTGACGAACGGCTGTTCGGCCAGGCCACCTGGCTCAACTGAGCAGGCGGGTGGGATTGGCGTCAAGCTTGGCCAGGGCATCGCGGGTGGCGCGCACGGTGAGCGACTCTTCCTGGGCCGGCACCAGCAGACCGGCCTGCAGATAACTGGCGAGGCGATGCTGCTGGAACATCAGGGCGCGTCCCTGCGGCGCCACGAACAGGCTCAGCTGCTTGCGCATGCCCTGCCAGGCCAGTTGCACCGGCTCGATCTTGCGGTTGTGGTCCAGCTTGAACCAGGTGCCCACCTGGAGGTCGCGGGCCCAGGCGACGATGGCCGGCGTGGGCATGGAACCGCCCTCGGACACCACCTCCAGCCCGGCAGTCTGCTCGCCGGAGAGGTCGCGCACCATCGATTCATCGATCTCGACGTTGCCCACCTCGGGCAGCAGGTCTTCCAGGGTCTCGAGCTGCATGCGCAATTCGTCGAGCCGCTCGGTCGGGATGGTGGCGCTGCGGGCCGAGAAGGCCGCCGCCAGGGCGTTGTTGAGCGCCTGGATGTATTCGTCCTGCTTGTTCTCGGGCACGGCGGCGGCTCCCATGCCTTCACGCAGCAGCTTGAGCAGGGGCGGCAGGCGGCGGATGGCCTCGGACCGCTCTTCGCGCGAGACCTTGGCGCTGGCCAGCCAGATCAGCTCGGCCGCGCCCTTGTGCATGCGCTTGGTCTGCTCGCTGGACTGGCCGGCCTTGACCGCCGTGGTGGCCAGCACATCGGCCCAGATCTGGAAGAGGAACTCGCGCACCGCGTCATGCACCGGCACCTCGTTCAGCATCTTGCGCATCTCGATGGTGTACTGGATCGCCAGCGTCTCGCGCTGCTCGATCTGCTGGGCCAGCGAGACACCCTTGCTCGCCGCGGCGTGTGCGGTCTTGAAGTAGTTCTCGAGGAAGCGTTCGAACTCGGTCAGCACGGTCTGGAAAACCCGCCGGCCGGTGTCCGGATAGGCCTCGACCACCTGAACGACGCGCTTGATCTCCTTCTCGAGCGGCTCGTCGCTGATGACGGTGTCGCCGCCCTCGAAACCCATGACGCAGGCACCCATGCGGTCGATCAGCTTGCGCGCCGGGTGGTCGACGGTGGCAAAGAAGTCGGGCTCGGCGATGGCCACGCGAAGCACCGGCATCTGCAGCCGGGCGAACCAGACGCGGATCACCGCCGGGATGCGCTCCTCGGTCAGCAGGGCCTGGAACATCAGGGCCACCACCTCAATGGTGGCGCGCTCCACCGGCGTGGTGGCGGCTTCCTTCAGCTCCTGCTTGCGCGCCTCCATCTCCCGCAGCAGCACGGGCGGGTTGAAGGCTGCGGCGGCCACGCCCTGCACCTGGGCGGCGGGGGCACCTGCGGGCGCATCGAAGCGCTGCTGCATCGCCACCTGGGCGGCGCCGATCGCGGCGCGCAGCTGGGGCGAGGCAACATGGGGCTGGGCAATGGTCGATCCGCCGAACTCCGGCACCTGGCGGTTCACCAGGCGATTGAGGCGGCCGATCACCGCCTCGGCATGTTCCAGCCCGCGGGCCAGCAGGCCGGTGCGGGTCATCATGCGGGTTTCGTCGTGCACGGCAGCCCGGCCCACCTCGGTGCCGCCCATGAGGCTGCCGCCGCCGGTGGTCGGGCCACCGCGACCACCACCACCTCCGCCGCCACCACCACCCAGGCCGGGGATCAGCTCGGTCGCGGCGAACTGGGTGGCCTCGTCCTTGCCGATGGTCTGCCGCGCATGCAGGCTGCCGGGCGTGGGGAAACGTGGCTTGGGCGGACCGCCCGCGCCGGGTCTGTCTTCAGGGCGGGCATGGCCGGCGGGGCCGCTGCCGGGTTGGGTCTGGGACGACCCGCTGCCGCCGCCCATGCCGCCCGGGCCGGTGGGGCTGCCCGGTCCGCCTGACGTGCTGCTGCCCGAGGCCGGACCGCTGTGCTGGCCGCCCATGTCCCGCCCGCGGCGGATGAAGGGACGCAGGTTGACTTCGGGGCAGACACGCTGCTCGATGAGCCAGCGGTTGCATTCGTGGTAGCCCTCCTGCACCAGGGCAGCGAACTCCTCGTGCAGCATGGGCTGGGCCGTGCGCCAGTGATCCAGGGTCAGGCCGGCGGCGCGCCAGGCGTCGATGCCCATGCGGGCCAGCACATTGGGCTTGAGCACGTCGTGAGCATCGAGCTCTTCGCGGCGCTCCAGCGCAGACATGCGGAAGCGCAGGTCGGCAAACTCCCACGAGGCCTTGTCCATCATGGACAGGCCCAGGCGCGAAGCGAAGATCTCGACCTCGATGGTGTCGTCGTCCACCAGGGCCAGGTCCTTGGCCATGACGGTGGGCGCGAAGCTGTTGGGATGGGCGCCGGGCGGGTGGGGCTGCAGGGCGCCCCGCACGCTGTTCACCATGGCCTGCTGCCAGCGCGGCGCCATGCGGGGCAGGTCCAGCACCAGGTCGCGCCGGCGGGTGATCTGATCCGGCGAGCCAACCTGCGCCATCAGGTTGCGGGCCGACTCGATCGTGGCCTTGACCAGCTGGGGCAGCTCGCGCACCAGCACGTCCACGTAGTAGCGTCTCGCCTGGGCGGCTAGGCCTGGATTCGGCGGGACGGGAGAGGCCATGGACAGCTCGGGCTCGGACGCGAAAGGATGGAGGACAGGGCGGTTCGTGGCCGTTCAGGCAGTGAAAACCCTCCCCGGTGTCGGGGCACTCTACACCACGGCCCCGGCATTCGGATCGTTGGGGTCGTGATCCTTGGCCGTGGCATTCACCAGATCTTCACGCTTGACGCCCAGCCACATGGCGATGGCAGCGGCCACGAAGACCGAGGAATAGATGCCAAAAAGGATGCCGATGGTCAGCGCCAGGGCGAAATAGTGCAGCGTCGGGCCACCGAAGAGCAACATCGACAACACCATCATCTGGGTGGAACCGTGGGTGATGATGGTGCGGCTCATGGTCGAGGTGATGGCGTGGTCGATCACCTCGTGTGTCGTCATCTTGCGGTACCTGCGGAAGGCCTCGCGGATCCGGTCGAAGATCACCACCGATTCGTTGACCGAATAGCCCAGCACGGCCAGCACCGCCGCCAGCACCGAGAGCGAGAACTCCCACTGGAAGAAGGCGAAGAAGCCCAGGATGATGATCACGTCGTGCAGGTTGGCGATGATGGCCGCCACCGCGAACTTCCACTCGAAGCGGAACGCAAGGTAGACCATGATGCCCACCACCACGAAGGCCAGGGCCTTGGCGCCGTCTTCGGCCAGCTCCTTGCCGACCTGGGGACCGACGAATTCGCTGCGCGAGAGGCGCACCGGTTCGGCGCCGTTGACGTCGCAGACCTGGCGGCTGACCGACTCGCCCTTGTCGGTGGTGGTCTGGCGCTGGGTGACCTGGCCCTGCTCGGTCTTGCACAGTTCGCCGAACACCTTGGCAACCACCTCGGTCTGCTTGATGTCGCCGCGCAGGGGCAGGCGGATCAGCACGTCGCGCGAGGTGCCGAAGTTCTGCACCTGCACCTCGCCGAACTTCATGGCCTCGACCGTCTCGCGCACCTTCACCAGGTTGGCGCTCTGGGCATAGGCGACCTCGATCACCGTGCCACCGGTGAACTCGATGGACAGGTGCAGGCCGCGCGAGAAGAGGAAGAAGACCGCCGCGAGGAAGGTCAGGGCCGAGATGGCGTTGAACACCAGCGCGTGCCGCATGAACGGGATGTCGCGCTTGATCCGGAAAAATTCCATGTGTCGTCCTTGGTGGCTGCTGCGGGCGGGCGCGCTTACTGGGCGGCGTCAGGCCGCCAGACCTGACCGATGGAGACCGCCTGCAGCTTCTTCTTGCGGCCATACCAGAGGTTGACCAGGCCACGAGAGAAGAACACGGCCGAGAACATCGAGGTCAGGATGCCCAGGCAGTGCACCACGGCAAAGCCGCGCACCGGGCCCGAGCCGAAGGCCAGCAGGGCCACGCCGGCGATCAGGGTGGTGACGTTGGAGTCCAGGATGGTGGCCCAGGCCCGCTCGTAGCCGGCATAGATGGCGGCCTGCGGCGAGGCACCGCCGCGCAGTTCCTCGCGCACCCGCTCGTTGATCAGCACGTTGGCGTCGATGGCCATGCCCAGCACCAGGGCGATGGCGGCGATGCCCGGCAGGGTCAGGGTGGCCTGCAGCATGGACAGGAAGGCCACCAGCAGCAGCAGGTTGACCGCCAGCGCCAGGGTCGAGAACACGCCGAACAGCAGGTAGTAGGCGCACATGAAGGCGGCGATGGCGGCAAAGCCCCACATCACGCTGTCAAAGCCCTTGTCGATGTTCTCCTTGCCCAGGCTGGGGCCGATCAGGCGCTCCTCGATGATCTCCATGGGCGCGGCCAGCGAGCCGGCACGCAGCAGAAGGGCGGTGTCGGCCGCCTCGATGGCCGTCATCGCCCCGGAGATCTGCACCCGACCGCCGCCGATCTCGCCGCGGATGACCGGGGCAGTCACCACCTCGCCCTTGCCCTTCTCGAAGAGCAGGATGGCCATGCGCTTGCCCACGTTCTCGCGCGTGATGTCGCGGAAGATGCGGGCGCCGCGGGCATCCAGCGTGAGGTGCACGGCCGGCTGCTGGCTGTCGTCGAAGCCGGACTGGGCATCGGTGAGATTTTCGCCGGTCAGCACCACCTGGCGCTTGACCACCACGCCGCGGCCGCCGCGCTCCGAGTAGCGCTCGGAGCCGAAGGGCACGGTGCCACCACCGGCCGCTGCCGCGCTGGCCTCGGCACTTTCGTCCACCATGCGCACTTCCAGCGTGGCGGTGCGGCCGATGATGTCCTTGGCCTTGGCCACGTCCTGCACGCCAGGCAGCTGCACGACCACGCGGTCGGTGCCCTGCTGCTGGATCACCGGCTCGGCCACGCCCAGCTCGTTGATGCGGTTGTGCAGTGTCGTGATGTTCTGCTTGAGGGCCTGTTCCTGCACGCGGCGGGCAGCGTCGGGCTTGAGGCTGCCCACCAGCCGTGGCTCGGTGCCATCGTCCACCGGCGCCCAGGCCAGGTCGGGCAGCGAGTCGGTCAGCAGCGCCTGCGCGGCCTTGCGGCCGTCGGCGTCGCGGAACCGCACCTCCACCGTCTGGCCATTGCGGTTGATGCCGGCATGGCGGATGTTCTTGTCGCGCAGCTGGGTGCGGATGTCACCCGCAAGCGATTCGGCCTTCTTGGTGAGGGCCGCCTGCATGTCCACCTGCATCAGGAAGTGCACGCCGCCGCGCAGGTCCAGACCGAGGTACATGGGCAGGGCCCTCAGCTGGGTGAGCCAGTGCGGTGACCGCGACACCAGGTTCAGGGCCACGATGTAACTGGGGTCGTTCGGATCGGGATTGAGCGCCTTGGCAATGGCGTCACGCGCCTTGAGCTGGGCGTCGGTGTCGCCGAAGCGGGCGCGCACCGACAGGCCTTCCAGCACCACGAAGTCAGGCGCGAGCTGCGCCGCCTCCAGGGTGGAGCGCACGCGGGCCAGCAGTTCGGCCTCGACCTTGACCGTCGCCTTGCCGCTGGAGACCTGCACCGCGGGCGCCTCGCCGAAGAAGTTCGGCAAGGTGTAGAGCAGGCCGGTAGCCACGGCCAGGGCGAGGATGAGGTACTTCCACCAGGGGTAGCGATTCATGCGGATTCCTTGCGTCCCACCGCGCAGACGCTGGAGGGCGGATCAGCCGGGAGAGGCCGGGCTGTCGGCAGCGGTACATCCGGGCCAGCGGCCGGCGCGGCGCGCCAGCAGACCGGAAGACCGTCGGGGCGGCGAGTGCAGGCGGCCAGGTTCACGGCGAACCAGCCCGCCCGCCAGCTCACTTGAGGGTGCCCTTGGGCAGCACCTGCACGACGGCAGTGCGCTGGCACTGCACTTCGACGCCGCTGGACACCTCGAGGGCGACCTGGGTCTCGGCCACCTTGGTGACCTTGCCCAGCAGACCGCCGCTGGTGACCACCTCGTCGCCCTTGGCCAGGGCGTCGATCATGGCCTTGTGCTCCTTCTGGCGCTTCATCTGCGGGCGGATCATGACGAAATAGAGCACCACGAACATGAGCAGCAGCGGAAGCATGCTCATGAGGGACGACCCACCGGACGCAGCAGCGGCGGGGGCCTGGGCAAACGCATTGGAAATGAACACTTTCTGACTCCTGCCAGCAGACAAAGCCGCCGATTCTAGGGCCCGGTCCTGGTGGCGTCCGGGGGGCCGGCTGGCCGGGGCCGAGACGGGGCTGCGCCATGCGTCACGGCGCGGCCGGCAACACGGCTCAAGTGCAAGCTCACCGGCGCCGAAGACAGCAGTACCCGCCCGCTGCGGCAAGCCATCCGACGCAGCGGGTCACCGCGCCGCGGCCACGCACCGCGTCATGAGGCCTGCGCCATGAGCCGTCCCGTCGATGTCAATGCAAGCA
>JBJOKP010000043.1:0-9657 GCA_046046045.1 Pseudomonadota bacterium
ACCAGCTGCATCTGCCCGACCCGGAGCGCACCATCTCGCGGGTCCATGCGCGCGTCCTCTTCCGCGCCGGCGGCTATGCCATTGTGGACAACGGCAGCAACCCGGTGAGCGTGAACGGCAGCCCGCTGGGAGCCGGTCGCGAGCAGGCCATCCAGCCCGGCGACCAGATCCAGATCGGCGCCTACGTCCTGGAAGTGGCCGTGGCCAGCCTGGCGACACCGTCGAACCGCCTGGATGAACTCTTCGGCGACGTGAATCAGGGCCTGGCGGCCGCACCGGCCAGCCCAGGCCCGGCCGCGTCGGTGATGCACACGTGGCCAACGTCACCACCGACCAGCGCCGGCGTCAGCAGCATTCCGTCCACACCCGGCCGACTGCCGGACGACTGGGATCCCTTTGGTGACGAGCCCCCGCCCGGATCTGGCGGCGCACCCCGCGCCGCGGCCGCCTCAGGCAACGCAGGCCAAACGGGCCAAACGGGCCTCACAGGCCTCGATGCCTGGGCAGCGTCGACCGCCCCCTCCGCTGGCTCGGCGCTGGACGACTGGCCGGGATCCGGCACCACCCCAGGCGCCGGTCAGGGCCTGGGCCTGGGCGGCCCCGGCTCCTCCATCGACGACCTGTTCGGCCTGGGCGAGCCCGCGCGGCCGACGCCCGGGGCCGCCCGACCCGGTGCGGACGACACGCTGCAGGCCCTGCTGGGCGGCCCGCTGCCCCCTGGCCCCAACACCGCGGCCGATGTCGACCCGCTGCGCGCCCTGGGCCAGGCGGCCCGCATCGCCCCAGCCAGCCACGCCGACCGAGGCTCCGAACTCAACACCCCCATGCCGCTGGCCCGGGCGTCCAACCTGACCGCCGGAGCGGTCTTCTCCTGGGACGCCCCGCCATCAGCGCCCCGGGCTGCGCCGCCACATCCATCAGCCGCTCGCCCCCCGGAGGCCATGGTACGCCCAGCGGCGACGCGCCAGCCTGCCCTTCCCGCAGCGTCCGGCCCGACCCCGCGCGCAGCGCCCAGTGCTTTGAGCACGGGGGCAACCGGCGGAGGGGCCTTCACCCCCGCGAGCGGCGAGACCGAGTTGCTCCTGGCCCTGCGCCAGGGGCTGGGCACGCCTGAGCTGCCCCTGCAACGCCTCACTCCGGCCCTGCTGCTCGTCATGGGCCAATGCCTGCGCGGCGCGGTGGCCGGGAGCCTGGATCTGCTGGCAGCCCGGGCGGCGGTGAAACACGAGATGCGTGCGGGCGTCACCCTGGCCAGCCCCTCGGGCAACAACCCGCTCAAGTTCGCACCGACGCCGGAGATCGCCCTGCAGCAGCTGCTCGGCCCGCCCCTCAAGGGCTTCATGCCGGCGGATCGTGCGATGCGCGACACCTTCGAGGACCTGCTGGCCCATCAACTCGGCGTGATGGCCGGCATGCGCGCGGCCCTGGCCGAGGTGCTGAAGCGCTTCGATCCGGCCCAGCTGGAGGGCAAGATCAGCCGCCGTTCCCCCCTGGGCCAGCTCATCCCGGCGGCCCGCAAGGCGCGCTTGTGGGAGCTTTACCAGGAGCTCTTCGGCCAGATCTCGGCCGAGGCCCAGGACGACTTCGACGAACTCTTCGGCAAGGCCTTTCTGCAGGCCTACGAGGCCCAGCTCGACCAGCTGGCCGAGGCCCGGCGGCCGCCTGCCAACGCCAGCGCCGGCCTGAGTGGGGGAGATGCCACATGACGCCCCAGGCACGCCAGCAGACCCCGCTCCAGCTACAGGTGGCCCTGCTGACCGACCGCGGCGGCCGGGCCCACAACGAAGACGCCTGCGGCCACTGGCAGTCCGGCGCCACCTTCTGCGCCGTGCTGGCCGACGGGGCCGGCGGCCATGGCGGTGGCGATCTGGCCGCACGTTTTGCCGTCCAGCGACTGATCGAGGGATGGGCCAACCAGGCCAGCCCCGGCCTGCCCGAGCCTGCTGCCCTGGCCACCACCCTGCACCAGCTGAACCAGGCACTGCGCTGCGAACGACAGGCCGGCAGCGCCAGCGAACACATGCACTGCACCATCGTCTGCCTGCTGCTGGACCTGCACGCAGGCCAGGCCTGCTGGGCCCATGCGGGCGATTCGCGTCTCTACCACTTCCGCCCCGGACGACGCCCCGAACACACCCGCGACCACAGCTTGGTGCAGGACCTGGTCGACGCCGGCCTGCTGGCCGAGACGGACCTGCGCCGCCATCCCCAGCGCAGCGAGCTGCATTCCGCCCTGGGGGTGGCGCCGGAGGAGCTGCAGGTGGCCAGCCAGGCCTGCGTGGTGGGCGACGCCGGCCCGGGCGAGGCCTTCCTGCTCTGCTCAGATGGCCTCTGGGAATACGTGGACGACGGCGCCCTGCAGCTCGCGCTGGACCAGGCGGCCACGCCGTCCGACTGGCTGGAGGCCCTGGCCGTTCAGGTCCGCCTGGCGGCGGCGGACAAGCCGCGCCACGACAACTTCAGCGCCCTGGCCGTCTGGCTGGGCAACGATCCACCGGACACGCACCGCCCAGGAGGCTGAACCATGGCCCTGCATTGCTGCACCGGTGCCCTCATGACCTGCTCGTTCGGCGTGGCGCCTGCCACTTTCAGCGCCACGCCCAAGATGATCATGACGGGCAACATGCCAGCCGGAAACATCATGGACCACGTGCCCTTCTTGAACATTCCGCCCTTCGGCATGTGCAGCAGCCCGGCCAACCCGGCGGTGGCCGCCGCCACCGCCGCGGCCATGGGTGTGCTCACGCCCATGCCCTGCACCCCGGTCACCCCCGCGCCCTGGGCACCCGGCGCACCCACCGTGCTGGTGGCCAACCTGCCCGCGCTGAACAACAGCTCGACGCTGATGTGCGCCTACGCCGGAGTCATCAACTTCAGCATGGCCGGCCAGTTCACCGAGCTGGTGCCATGAAAAAGACCCAGGCGCACCGGTGGGCGGCGGCCAGCCGCCTCACCGGCCCGCGCTGCGGCCGGCGGCCTCGACGTCGCGGCCGATCTCGACCCGACGGTTCAGGCCCGAGCGCGGATCGGACTTGACCTTGGGCTGGCGATCCCCCAGGCCCACGGCCACCAGCATGTCGGCCTCGGCGCCGCGGTCCACCAAATAGGCCTTGACCGCCTCGGCCCGCCGCTGCGAGAGGTTGAGGTTGTTGGTGGCCGTGCCTGAGGCGTCGGCATGACCCTCGATGCGAACCTTCTTGCCCGAGCCTCGCTTGCCGCGCAGCACTTCGGCAAAAACCTCGAGCTGGCGCTTGAGCAGTTCGGGCAGTTCGATCGAGCCGATCTTGAAGGCATTGGCCGGCAGCGAGAAACGCAGGCCGACGTCGAAGCCGCCCATGCAGGCGAAACCCGCGGCCTTGAGCTTCAGGCATTCGTCCTCCTGGGGCGGGAACATCAGGTTGGCGATGGCCTGGGGGTCCGGGATGTTGTCGCCCACATCCACCACCGTGTGGTCGGAGGCCTGGGCTGTGGACTGGGCGGCGGCCACGCCGGGCCAGGCCGCAACCAGGGCCAGCAGCAGGGCGCTGAGGAGGGGGGCGGAGGAGAGGGACGGCTTCATGGTGGCACCTGCGGATGGGCGAAGAAGGCTAGGCGAGCGACGGCACGGGTCGTGCCGGATCGTAGGTCGCAGCCCGGGCCACCACATCCTCAAGCCGTCGGACCGCGCGGTCATCGGCCGGAAGACACATGACGGCCCGGCAGCGCGTCGATATGGTCGGCGCCAGACGCACGAGAGCGATATACGAGAGCGATATCGATGACCTGGTTCAACAAGGTGATGTGGACGGAGGGCATGTTCCTCCAGCCCCAGCATTTCCAGCAGCAGGAACGCCATCTGGGCCGCCAGCATCAGGCCGGCCTGGCGGCGCTGTGCCCCTGGCCCTGGGGCTTCTTGGCCCTGCAGGTGGACGAGACCCTGCTGCTGCAGGGCAAGGTGGCCCTGCTGCGTGCCCGCGGCCTGCTGCCAGACGGCACCTCCTTCTGCATTCCCGAGGACGAGGCGGCCCCGCCGGCGCTGGAGATTCCCTCCGATGCCCGCGACGAGGTGGTGATGCTGGCCGTGGCCCTGGCCCGGCCCGGGGTGGCGGAAAGTGATGTCGAGGTGGGCGAGGCCAGCGCCCCGCCGCGTTTCCATGCGCTGGACCTGGAGGTGGCCGACAGCCATGCGGCCAGCCTGCGCCAGGCCCCGGTGCAGATCGGCCGGCTGCAGCTGCGCCTGGTGCTGGCGCGCGACGCCAACCAGGGCCTGAGCGGCCTGGGCGCGATGAAGGTGGTAGAACGCCGCGCCGACGGCCGCGTCAGCCTCGATCCACATTACGTGCCGCCCCTGCTGCATGCCGGCGCCCATGCCGTGCTGGAAGGCCATCTCAACGAGGTGCTGGGCATGCTGCACCAGCGCGGCGAGGCCTTGGCCGGGCGGCTGGCCCAACCCGGCCGGGCTGGCCTGGGCGAGATCCAGGACTTCCTGTTGCTGCAGCTGGTCAACCAGGCCCAGCCCCTCATCGCCCACCTGCGCAACCTGCCCCTGCTGCATCCCGAGCGGCTGTACGCTGCCCTGCAGGGCCTGGCCGGGGAACTGGCCACCTTCCGCGAGCAGCGCCGACCACCGGCCTATCCGCCCTATCGGCACGAGGACCTGGCCGCCTGCTTCAAGGCCATGATGGCGGACCTGCGCCAGTCGCTCAGCTTGGTGCTGGAGCAGACCGCCATCCCCTTCGACCTGCAGGAGCGCAAGCATGGCGTGCGCGTGGCCATCATCGGCGACGTGCAACTGCAGCGCAGCGCCAGCTTCGTGCTGGCGGTGAACGCCCAGATGCCAGGCGAGGCCCTGCGCGGGCGCTTTCCCACCCAGGTCAAGATCGGCCCGGCCGAGCGCCTGCGCGACCTCGTCAACCTGCAGCTGCCAGGCGTGGGCCTGCGGCCGCTGCCGGTGGCCCCGCGCCAGATTCCCTATCACGCCGGCTTCACCTATTTCGAGCTTGAAACGCGCGGCAGCGAGCTCTGGAAGCAACTGGAGAGCTCGGGCGGCCTGGCCATGCACGTCGCCGGCGACTTTCCCGGCCTGGCCCTGGAACTCTGGGCCATCCGCACCTGAGCTGCGTCGGCCATCACATGCCATCCACGCCTGACCTGGAGCGCCTCGCATGAGTGACGAGACCCCGCAGGACCCCTTCTCCGCCTTCGAGGCGGACCGCACCGTCATCAAGCCCAGCGCCGGCCGGGCGGCCCGGATGGCCGGTGCCACCGCCGGGGCGGGCAGCGCCGCGCCGCCGGCCACCGCCTGGGGCGACGGGCCCAGGCCTTCTGCCGAGGCAGCCCACAGCCTGGACGCCCCGCCGCCGGCCACGGCGCCTTCGCTGGCCAGCCTGGCCAGCCTCAATCCGCTGGTGCAGGCAGCCTCACCCTTGCTGCAGGCCGCTGCCCGCCTGCGCCAAATGGCCCGCCATCCCAGCCCGCAGGGCCTGCGCCGCGCCATGGGCGAGGCGATGCTCCAGTTCGAGGCCACGGCGCACCAGCTCGGCCTGCCCAATGACCAGATCGTCGCGGCCCGCTACGTGTTGTGCACCTTCGTGGACGAGGCGGCCGCCAGCACGCCCTGGGGCGGCGGCGGACTCTGGAATGCCAACAGCCTGCTCGTGCAATTCCACAACGAGGGCTGGGGCGGCGAGAAAGTCTTCCAGTTGCTGGGCAAGCTGGCCCAGTCACCGGCGGAACACCGTCAGCTGCTCAGCCTGATCTGGGTTGCCCTGGCCCTGGGCCTGGAAGGCCGCTACAAGGTGATGAACGACGGCCGCGAGCAGCTGGCCGCCTTGCGCGAACGGCTGGCCAAGCTGCTGCGCGAGCAGTCGCCGCCGGTAGACCGCAGCCTCTCGCCGCACTGGCAGGGACTGGCCACGGGCGGGCCACTGGCCACCACCCGGGTGCCGCTGTGGGTCATCGCCAGCGCCACGGCCCTGGGCCTGCTGCTGGTCTTCTTCGCCCTGCGTCTGGCGGTCAACGTGCAGACCGACCCGACCTTCACCGCCCTGCTGGCCCTGGACGCCAAGGCCCCGTCGGTGCAGGCCGCCTCCCTGCTGGTCGCCCCGACCGCAGCGGCCGAGCCACCGGTCCCCGCGCCCCCGCCGCCGCCTCGTCTGGCCCAGCTGCTGAAGTCCGACATCGAGGCCGGCGCCCTGCAGGTCACCGACCTGGCCGACCGCTCGGTCATCACCCTCAAGGGCGACAGCCTCTTCGATCCCGGCAGCGCTGAGCCGCGCGGCAGCACCCGGGCGCTGTTCGGCCGCATCGCCGCGGCGCTGGAGGCCGTGCCCGGCCAGGTCCATGTGCTCGGCCACACCGACAACCAGCCCATCCGTTCGCTGCGCTTTCCCTCCAACTGGCACCTCGCCTCGGCGCGCGCCCAGGGCGTGACCAGCCTGCTGGCCGGGCGCCTGCCGGCCGAGCGCCTGCGCGCCGAAAGCCGTGCCGATGCCGAGCCGGTCGCCGACAACGCCACGCCCGAAGGTCGGGCGCGCAACCGGCGGGTCGAGATCACCCTGCTGCCGTCGGCCGCCAGCCCCTGAGGTGCAGCGCCACGCCGCCTGGACCAGGACCCGATGATGAAACGCTTGTCTGCATGGCTGTTCCGCCCCGTGGTGCTGGTGGTGCTGGGCCTGCTCGCCCTCTCCGCCCTGATCTGGTGGATCGGCCCGCTGGTGGCCATTGCCAGCTGGTCGCCGCTGGCGCCCCTCTGGGTGAGGATCACTCTCCTGCTGCTGCTCTGGGGCGGCTGGCTGCTGCTGCGCCTGCTCGCGACCCTGCGGCGCAAGCGCCTCAACGATCGCCTGCTCAAGGACCTGGCCTCGCAGACCGACCAGGCCGTGGGCCAGGAGGCCCAGCTGCTGGAGCGCCGCTTCGCCGAGGCCATGCACAAGCTCAAGGACGCCCAGCGCCCGGGCCTGTGGGGCGGCGAGCGCTACCTCTACGAGCTGCCCTGGTTCGTCTTCATCGGCGCGCCCGGCTCGGGCAAGACCACCGCCCTGCAGCATGCCGGCCTGCAGTTCCTGCTGGCCGATGGTGGCCAGGCCGGAGCACCGCCGGTGCTGCGCGGCGTGGGCGGCACCCGCCACTGCGACTGGTGGTTCACCCGCGAGGCGGTGCTGATCGACACCGCCGGCCGCTACAGCACCCAGGACAGCCACCGCGAGGTGGACGCCAGCGCCTGGCAGCGCTTTCTTGTGCTGCTCAAGCAGAGCCGGCCGCGCCAGCCCATCAGCGGCATCCTGCTGACCGTGAGCGTGCCCGACCTGCTGCAGGCCAGCCGCGAGGCCAGGCGCGAGCAGGCCACCCAGTTGCGCGCCCGCCTGCAGGAGCTGCAGGAGAAGCTGGCCATCCGCCCGCCGGTCTACGTGCTGGTCACCAAGGCCGACCTGCTGGGCGGCTTCAACGACAGCTTCGAGGCCCTGGGCAAGGAGGAGCGCGACCAGGTCTGGGGCTACAGCCTCAGCCGCGAAGTGGATGTGGCCGGCGGCGACGCCGCGCTCGCCGCCTGTGGCCAGCACTTCCGCGAGCTGCAGCAGCGCTTGAATGCTCAGCTGCCGGCACGCATGGAGGCCGAGCGCGACCCGGGTCGGCGGGCATCGCTGTTCGCCTTCCCGCAGGAATTTGGTGCCCTCGGTGAACCGCTGGAGGACTTCCTGCGCCAGGTCTGCGCCAGCGGCGGCGCGCTGGAAAGTGCGCCCCGCCTGCGCGGGGTCTACTTCACCAGCGGCACGCAGGAAGGCAGTCCGATCGACCGCGTGATCGGCGCCCTGGGCCGCAGCTTCGGCCTGGACCCGCGGCGCCACAGCCTGCCCGGCGGCAGCGGGCGCAGCTACTTCCTCGGCAGGCTGCTGCGCGAGCTGGTCTTCGCCGAAGCCGGGCTGGGCGTGGTGGATGCCAGGTTGATCAGGCGACAGCGCCTGCTGCGCCACGCCGGCCTGGTCGGCATCGCCCTGGTGGCCGTGCTGACCGTGCTCGGCTGGGCGGTCAGCCGGGCCCGCAACATCGATCTCGCTGCGCAGATCGGTGAAGGCCTGCCACCCCTGGCCCAGGCCATCGCCGGCCTGCCGCCAGCCCAGACCAGCGATGTGCTGCCGCTGATCCAGGTGCTGGGCCGCGCCGAGGCCGCCGCGCGCGTGGCCGGCATTGATCCGGCCGACCCGCCCTGGCTGCACGGCCTGGGCATCTACCAAGGTGAGAAGCTGGACGCCGCAGCCCAGCAAGCCTACCAGCGCCTGCTGCAGAAGACCCTGGCGCCGCGCCTGGCCCTGCGGCTGGAGGAACGCCTGCGCGACAGCCGGCGCGACCAGCCCGAGCAGGCCTACGAGCAGCTCAAGGCCTACCTCATGCTGCATGCGCCCGAGCACCTGGAGGTCAAGGCCCTGCGCCGCAGCATCCGCGCCGACTGGGACCAGCAATACCCCCGCCTGCCAGCCGATGTGCGCCAGCAGATGGACCATCACCTGGACGCCCTGCTGGCCAGTGGTCGCATCAGCCCGCCCGGGCCGCGCAACGAGGCCCTGGTGAGCAGCGTGCGCGAGATGCTCAGCGCCTTCCCGCTCGAGCACCGCATCGCCCAGCGGCTGCGCCAGCAATACGTCCCTGGCAGCGTGCCCGACCTGAGCGTGGCCGGTGCGGCCGGGCCGCAGGCCGGCCAGGTCTTCGTGCGCCAGAGCGGCGCCCCCCTCAGCCAAGGCCAGAGCGGCTACTACACCCGGGCCGGTTACGAGCAGGTCTTCAAGCCCGGCCTGCCGCCTGTGGCCCTGCAGCTGGCGCGCGAGGAGGCCTGGGTGCTGGGCACGCCGGCCGATGCGCAGCGCCTCAAGGAAGCCGCCAGCGGCGGCCCGCTCTGGGACCGCAGCAAGCAGGTCTACCTGACCGCCTACATCAAGGCCTGGGACGAGCTGCTGGCCGATGTGCGCATCGTGCCCTTCGACACCCTGGAACGCAGCATGGGGGTGAGCCGGCTGCTGGGTGCCGTGGATTCACCGCTGGCGGCCTGGTTGCGCGCGGCAAGCCGCGAGACCCAGCTCACCACGCCGCCGCCCAAGGGCAGCGCGGCCGCCGTGGGCGAGAAGCTGGCCGGCGCGGCCGCCCAGGCCCTGGGCAGCGCCAGCCCGGGCGAACCGGTCGAGGCCATGGTGGACCAGCACTTCGCCGCCCTGCACCGCCAGTTCGCGGGCAGCCCGGCGCCGATCGAGGACACCTTGAAGCTCTTCCAGGACCTCGCCACCTACTTCATGGCGGTGGACAGCGCTCGTCGCAGCAAGACCGCCCCGCCCCCGCAGGCTGCCCTGGAGAAGGCCCGCCAGGCCGGCCCTCAACTGCCCGAGGCCCTGGGCCAGGTCCTGTTGGCAGCAGCCGAGGCAGGCAGCCGCGCCGGCACCGAGGCGGAACGCGGCGGCCTGAATGCAGAGCTGCGGCCGCTGACCGAGACTTGCCAGCGCATCGTCGCCAATCGCTACCCCTTTGCCAGCGGGGCCCGGGCGGAAACGCCGCTGGAGGACTTTGGCCAACTCTTCGCCCCGGCCGGCCTGCTGGACGACTTCTTCCAAAAGCGCCTGCAGGCCCTGGTGGACAGCAGCGTCACGCCCTGGGCCTATCGACCCAGCAGCAGCGGCAGCCAGCCGGTCAGCC
>JBJOKP010000044.1:0-9543 GCA_046046045.1 Pseudomonadota bacterium
GGCCGCATCGACGTGAGCCAAGGCGATGCGCCCAGCCTGTCGGACGACGTGACCGTGCGGCGTGGCGGCCGCGATGGTGGCAATGGTGGCGAAGGCGCCAACAACGGCGCCGCCCAGACGCCGACTGCCCCGCGCGGCGCAGCCACCAATGCCAAGACCCCCCGGCGCGGCCTGGGCCTGGACCTGCAGGCCGACCTCGGCGACAACTTCGAGCTGCGCGGCCGCGGCATCACCGCCAAGCTCAAGGGCAGCCTCAAGCTCAGCAGTCCCAACGACCGGCTCAGCCTGAGCGGCGACATCCGCGCCGAAGACGGCAGCTACAACGCCTACGGCCAGAAGCTCGGCATCGACCGCGGCGTCATCGCGTTCAACGGCCCCATGGACAACCCGCGCCTGGACATCCTGGCCACCCGGCCGGACCTGGACGACGTCAAGGTGGGCGTGGCCATCAGCGGCACGGCGCAGAGCCCGCGCGTGCGCCTCTTCAGCGAGCCCGAGATGAGCAACACCGACAAGCTCAGCTGGCTGCTGCTGGGCCGCGCCAGCGACGGCCTGGGCAGCACCGACCTCAGCCTGCTGCAGCGCGCCGCCTTCTCCCTGCTCTCGGGCGACAGCGACAGCCCTACCATCCTTCAGCGCATCGGCCTGGACCAGTTCGGCGTGCGCCAGACCGAAGGCACGGTGCGCGACACGGTGGTCTCCCTGGGCAAGCAGCTTTCGCGCCGCTGGTACGTGGGCTATGAGCGCAGCCTCAACGCCGCCACCGGCAGCTGGCAGCTCATCTACCGCCTGGCCCAGCGCTTCACCCTGCGCGCCCAGTCCGGCCAGGACAACGCGGTCGACCTGATCTGGACCTGGCGCTGGGACGAACGCGATGCCACAGCACCGGCCACACCTCAACCGGCCCCAGCGTCGGCCCCCGCCGCAGCCTCGCGATGAGCCTGCGATCGCACCTCTAGAATGCGCCGCGTTCCTCGCCGTAGTTCAATGGATAGAACGGCCGCCTCCTAAGCGGCAAATACAGGTTCGATTCCTGTCGGCGGGACCACTTGGCACCGCACCCTGGCAAGTCAATCGATTCGGGCTGTCTCATCGAGTGAGCCAGTGGTCCGACCCGCTCGACGCTGCGTGTGCATCGCAGAAAGCAGAAAGGCCATCCAACGCAGTTGCGAGGGGTGGCCTTTTGCCATGTGCTTCCTGGACGGGAGGCGATGTCTGGCGGAGAGGGCGGGATTCGAACCCGCGGTGGGGATTAACCCACACACGCTTTCCAGGCGTGCGACTTAAACCGCTCATCCACCTCTCCGAAGCCGCGCATTGTAGCCTGAGGAAGTGCCGATTTCGAGGCCTTCGGTGCGGCTTGAAGACTTTGCGATGCCGTGATGAGGCAACTGGCGGATCGGTCCTGCCCCATGGAGCCTTGGCCGGCCGCAAACGGATCGACCCGCCGGGAGCCTTGCGGCTCCGGGCGGGTCGATGCATGCATGCAGGCAAGGAGGCCGGCGGAAGCCGGCCCGTGGCCGCAGGATCCCCGGCATGGGGAGCCTGTGGCCGGACCTCGATCAGCGCACCACGCCGATGTTGGTCATCTTGTCGGCCTTGTAGCTGTGCATGGTCAGGGCGCCGTTCTTGATGTCGCCCTTCTCGTCGAAGGCGATGGTGCCGGTCACACCCTTGTAGCCGGCGGTCTTGGCCAGGACGGGCAGGTACTTGGCCGGGTCGGCGGAACCAGCCTTGACCATGGAGGCGACCATCACGTTGACGGCGTCGTACACGTAGGGCGAGTAGATCTGCACGTCGGCGTTGAACTTGGCCTTGAACTTGGCCTTGAAGTCGGTCATGGCCTTGACGGCGGCCGTGTCCTTCTCGTCGATACCACCGGCTTCGGCGCAGACCACCTGGTCATCTTCCATGGCACCACCGGCCAGCTTGGGCAGTTCGCCCGAGCAGATGCCGTCGCCGCCCATGAACTTGGCCTTGATGCCCAGCTGCTTCATCTGGCGGATCATCGGGCCGGCCACGGCGTCCATGCCGCCGAAGAAGACGATGTCGGGCTTCTTGGCCTTCAGGGTGGTCAGGATGGCGGTGAAGTCGGTGGCCTTGTCGTTGGTGAACTCGCGACCGACGACCTTGCCGCCGGCAGAGGCCACGCCCTTCTCGAACTCGTCGGCCACGCCCTGACCGTAGGCAGTGCGGTCGTCGATGACGGCGATGGACTTGCCCTTCAGGTTCTTGACGGCGTAGCGGCCCAGGGTACCGCCCAGATGCACGTCGTCAGCCACCACGCGGAAGGTGGTCTTGAAGCCTTGACGGGTGAACTTGGGGTTGGTGGCCGAGGGGGAGATCTGGGGGATGCCGGCGTCGCTGTAGATCTTGGAGGCCGGGATCGAGGTGCCCGAGTTCAGGTGGCCGACCACGCCGTTGACCTTGGAGTCCACCAGCTTCTGGGCTGCCGCCGTGCCCTGCTTGGGATCACCGGCGTCGTCTTCGGCCAGCAGTTCGAACTTGACCTTCTTGCCGCCGATGCTCACGCCCTTGGCATTGAGCTCGTCGATGGCCATGCGGGCGCCGTTTTCGTTGTCCTTGCCCAGGTGGGCGATGCCGCCACTGGTGGGACCGACGTGACCGATCTTCACCACCACTTCTTGAGCGGAGGCGGACGCAGCGAAAGCCAGAGCAATAGCGCCGATGACGGCATTGAACTTGATGTGCATGGATGGGGCTCCAGTTGATGTCACGACAGACCGTGATGACGGTCCGAGACCTAGACGGTAACCCAATTTCCGTGCCCGGCCATCGCAGGGATTCCCGCACCGGGAAAAGCCCGGATGCCCTGTCGTGGCGCGGCATCGCCCCAGCAACGAACCCGCAACGACCTCGGGAAGCCCTGACTCAGCACAAGGCAGACCCAGGTGGGTTCAGCTCCGCGCATCGTGTCTTTCGATGGGCCAATGCTGGGCGGCATACCAGCGCCAGCGCTGCCGTGCGGCCTCGCGTTCGCCAGCGCCCTGGCCCACCAGCTCGATGACCCGCTGGAAGGCGCCGGCCTGGGCAGGCACCTCGGGCTGCAGGTTGACCAGCACGGGCCAGCGGCTGGCCGAGGCCTCGTCGAGCTGCTCCACCAGCAGCACCGGCGTGCTCGCCAGGCGGGCCGGCAGGGCATCGGCACGAGGGCCGCGCCAGTGCGGCACGAACTCCAGCGGGTCGAAGAACCAGAGCAGCCGGTCGAGGTCGGCCAGGGCCTGCGGTGCGCCATGCACCATCAGCTTCGCCCCGGCCCGATCGGCCTTGCGCAACAGGCGGCAGCAGTAGTCGCGCGGATCGGCGAGGTTGAAGTGGAAGGCCACCGCAGGCATGGCAGGCCGTGTCGGTTCAGTCACGCGCTCTGAAGGCTATGCGGCGGCAAGCGGCCGATCAGCCCGCCCGGCCGAGCAGGAAGTGGGTCAGCAGTGGCACCGGCCGGCCGGTCGCGCCCTTGGCCGCGCCGCCCTTGAAGGCCGTGCCCGCCACGTCCAGATGCGCCCAGGCGAACTTGCCGGCAAAGCGCTGCAGGAACTTGGCCGCCGTGATGGAACCGCCGGCCCGCGAGGCGATGTTGGGCATGTCGGCGAAGTGGCTCTTCAGGCCTTCGTCGTATTCCTCGTCCAGGGGCATGCGCCAGGCCGGGTCGAGCGCGCTGCGGCTGGCCGCGAGCAGTTGCTCGGCCAGGGCCTCGTCGCTGGCATAAAGGCCGCTGTGGTGGTGACCCAGGGCGATGATGATGGCGCCGGTGAGGGTGGCGATGTCCACCACCGCCGCGGGCTTGAAGCGCTCGGCATAGGTCAGCGCATCACACAGGATGAGGCGGCCCTCGGCATCGGTATTGAGGATCTCGATGGTCTGGCCCGACATGCTGGTGACCACGTCACCCGGCTTGATGGCCTTGCCACTGGGCATGTTCTCGCAGGTGGGGATGAGGCCCACCACGTTGATGCGCGGCTTGAGTTCGGCGATGGCGCGGAAGGTGCCCAGCACGCTGGCCGCCCCGCCCATGTCGAACTTCATCTCGTCCATCTCGGCGCCAGGCTTGAGCGAGATGCCGCCGGTGTCGAAGGTGATGCCCTTGCCCACGAGCACCGTGGGCGCCACCCTGGCGCCCGCGCCCTGGTAGCGCATGACGATGAACTGCGGCGGTTCCTCTGAGCCCTGGGCCACGGCGAGGAAGGCGCCCATGCCCAGCTTGGCGCAGGCCTTGCGATCCAGCACCTCGGTCTGTATGCCCAGGCTCTTGAGGCCCTTGGCCTGCTCGGCCAGCCAGGTCGGCGTGCAGTGGTTGCCCGGGCGGTTGGCCGCCTCGCGCGCCAGTTCCACGCCCGCGGCGATGGCCGTGGCGCGGCGCAGGGCCTCCTTGGCGGGGGCCTGGTCGGCCTTGGCCACCCCCAGTCCCAGGCGGGCCAGGGCCGGTGCCGGCGAGGCGCTGGGCTTGGTGTGGCGGTAGACATAGATGCCGTCGGCGAAGACCGCGACCAGGGCCTCCAGCGCCTCGCCGCCCAGGCTCTCGCTGCCGGCCCAGGCCAGTTGCAGGCTCTTGACGGGCGCGCCCTTCACATGGCCCAGCACGGCCTGGGTGGCCCGCCGGACGGCCTTGGCGCTGGCGGCATCACCCACCACGGCCAGCACCAGGCGGGGGGATTTCAATCCGGCCGGGCTGTGCAGATAGAGGCTCTTGCCGGCCTGCAGCGGCAGGTCGCCCGACTGCACCAGGCCGTCGACCAGCGCCGCCAGGGCCGCGGGCAGGCGCCACTGTGCCTTGTCCGCCGGCAGCAGCAGGGCCACGGCATCACAGCTCCACTTGAGCACTTCCGCCAGATCGGGCGAGGCGAGGGGGATGAGTCGAGCGTCCATAATCCTTGAGGTTATCTGCTCGATTGATGTTATTCGATTCCACTCTGCGCAAGGAGCTCGCCCGCGGCTTCGCGGCGACCCTGGTGGTGGTGCTCACCATCGTGCTCACCATCCTCCTCATCCGCATGCTCGGCCAGGCGGCGGGGGGCCGCATCGCGCCCCAGGATGTGGCCCTGCTGATGGGCTACACGGCGCTGGGCCATCTGCCCACCATGCTCAACCTCTCGCTCTTCGTGGCCGTGGTCTCCACCCTGAGCCGGCTCTACCGTGACAGCGAGATGGCGGTCTGGCAGGTCAGCGGCGCCTCGCTGAATCGCGTGGTGCGGGCCTTTGCCGGCTTCAGCCTCGGCGTGGTGGCGGTGACTGCCACCCTGGTGCTGGTGGTCTGGCCCTGGACCAACCGCCAGATCACCGAGCTGAAGGACCGCTACGAGCAACGTTCCGACCTGTCCCGCGTCGCCCCGGGCCAGTTCCAGACCTCGGCCAATGGTCGGCGCGTCTTCTTCATCGACCACCAGGGCCAGGCCGCCCTCACCCTCGCCCCCCTGGCGGGCAGCGAGGCAGAGCTGGCGCGCAACGTCTTCGTGCTGGACAAGACCGGCGAGCGCGAATCGGTCACCACCGCCGCGGGCGGTCGCCTGGTCACGGATGAGCAGGGCCAGCGCAGCCTGGTGCTGGACCAGGGCGTGCGTGCCGACCTGGACCTCGACACCGGCGCCAAGACCCTCTCGCACTTCCGCGAGCAGCGCCTGCTGGTGAGCGACAAGGCCACTGCCCCGCTGGACGAAGCCCCGCCCAAGGTGAACGACACCCTGGTGCTGCTGCAGAGCACGGCCGCGCCGCTCAAGGGGGAACTGGTGTGGCGCATCGGCCTGGCCGTCTGCGGCATCAACCTGGTGATGCTGGGCGCCGGATTGGCCAGCGGCGGCGCCCGCCGCCAGGCCGGCAGCTGGACCCTGCTGGTGGCCCTGCTGGCCTTCATGGTCTACACCAACCTCATCAACCTGACCCAGGCCTGGGTGGTGGCCGGTCGCATCGGCGTGCCCTGGGCGCTGATCACCCTGCACGGCGCCGCTGCCCTCATCGCCCTCACCCTGCTGTGGTGGCGCAGCAGCGGGGCAGCCCGCCACGGCGGGCTGCGCTGGCGGGCCCGGCCCGGCCACTGAAGGAGCACTGCCCCATGTTCGCCATGGCCACCGTGCGCCGCCTGCTCTACCGCGAGATCCTGGGCGCCAGCCTCTTCGTGATGCTGGCCTTCCTGGGCCTGTTCTTCTTCATCGACTTCGTCAGCGAGCTCGAACAGCTCGGCAAGGGTGGCTCCTTCTGGCAGCTCTTCGCCGCCTGCCTGCTGCTGGTGCCGGGCCATGTCTATGAGCTCTCGCCCATCGGCCTGCTGATCGGCGCCATCTATGCGCTGGCGCGGCTGGCCCAGTCCAGCGAGTTCACCATCCTGCGCACCGGCGGCCTGGGGCCCGGCCGCGCCCTGGGCCTGCTCACCCTGCTGGGCCTGGGCTTTGCCGTCTTCACCTTCGTGGTGGGCGACTGGGTGGCCCCGGCGAGCGAACGCCAGGCCAGCCTGCTCAAGTCGGCGCGCAAGGGCGGCCTGGCGGTGGACCGCAACGGCGCCTGGCTGCGCTCGAGCGGGCATGACGAGCAGGGCCGCGAGCTGCGCTACACCGTGCACATCGGCAGCGCCCACAGCGACGGTGAACTGGAGCGGGTGCGCATCTACGTCTTTGGCCCGGGTGGCGAGCTGATCGAGCGCCGCAGCGCCGACCATGCCCGCATCGAACCCGATGGCCGCTGGACGCTGGAGCAGGTCACCATCACCCGCTGGCGACCCGAAGCCACGGCGGACAGCCCGCTGCCGACCGGCACGCCGCCCACGGCACCGGCCCGGGCCGGTGATTCGCCGGCCATGCCGGCCCGGAACGATCTCGCCCCAGACCTGATCGTCCCCGAGATGCATTGGGCCGACGGCCCGGAACAGAAGGTGGTGGCCGCCGCCGTGCTGCCGGTCACCACCATGTCGACGGCCGCGCTGTTCCGCTACATGAACCACCTCTCGGAGCATGAACAGGCGGCCCAGCGCTACGAGATCCAGTTCTGGCGCAAGGCCCTCTACCCCTTGGCCTGCCTGGTGATGCTGGGCCTGGCCCTGCCCTTTGCCTACATGCACGGGCGCAGCGGCGGCGTCAATGCCAAGGTCTTCGGCGGCATCCTGCTGGGCATCAGCTTCGTGCTGGCCAACAACGTCTTTGGCCACCTGGGCCTGCTCCGCGGCTGGACGCCCTGGATCGCCGCCGCCACCCCCAGCGTGATCTACCTCGGCCTCTCGCTCGCCGCCTTCAGCTGGCTGGTGCGCTACCGCTGAAGCCGCACCCGCCCCTTCGCCTGCCTGCCATGATCCCCACCACTGCCGTCATCCTCTTCGCCCACGGCGCCCGCGACCCGGCATGGGCCCGCCCCTTCGAGGCCATCGCCGCCCAGATGCGGGCCGCGCGCCCGGGCACACCCGTGCAGCTGGCCTTTCTCGAACTCATGGAGCCGCGCCTGCCCGCGGCGGTGGCGGACCTGGTGGCTCAAGGGGCGAGCCAGATCGAGGTGGTGCCGGTCTTCCTCGGTGCCGGCGGTCATGTGAAGCGCGACCTGCCGGAGTTGCTGGCGCAATGCCGCGCCGCCCATGCCGGCCTGGACATCGGCGCCACCCCCGCCATCGGCGAGGCCGAGGTCATCGTGCGTGCCATCGCCCAGGCGGCCTGGACCCTGGTGGACGAGCCACCTGCCAGCGCAGCATGAACCTGCACCAGTTCCGTTTTGTGCAGGAGGCCGCCCGGCGCAACCTCAACCTCACCGAGACCGCCAAGGCGCTGCACACCTCGCAGCCCGGGGTCTCCAAGGCCATCATCGAGCTCGAGGAGGAACTGGGCATCAGCATCTTCGCCCGTCACGGCAAGCGGCTGAAGCGCATCACCGAGCCCGGCCAGCAGGTGCTGCAGAGCATCGAGCGCATCCTGCGCGAGGTGGCCAACCTGCGCCGCATCGGCGAGGAATACCGCGGCCAGGACCGCGGCACCCTCTCCATCGCCGCCACCCACACCCAGGCGCGTTACGTGCTGCCCGAGCCGGTGGCCGCCCTGCGCCGCCAGTTCCCGAATGTGAGCGTGAGCCTGCACCAGGGCACGCCCGAGCAGATTGCCCGCATGCTGCTGGACGACGTGGCCGAGATCGGCCTGGCCACCGAACACCTGGCCCAGGTCGAGGGCCTGGTCACCCTGCCCTGCTACGAGTGGCAGCATGTGGTGGTGGTGCCGACCGGCCATGTGCTGGCCAGCGTGCCCCGGCTGGACCTCGACGCCCTGGCCCGCCAGCCCCTCATCAGCTACCACCCCAGCTTCACCGGCCGGCCTCGCATCGATGCGGTCTTTGCCCAGCGCGGCCTGACGCCCCACTATGTGCTGGAGGCCATCGACTCCGACGTGATCAAGACCTACGCCCGCCTGGGCATGGGCGTGGGCCTGGTGACCGAGATCGCCGTGCGCGACGACCCACTGTTCGCCCCGGGCGGCGAGATGATCGCGCGGCCGGTGGGCCACCTCTTCGGCCCCAACCAGGCCCGCATCGCCTTCAAGCGCGGCGCCTACCTGCGCCTGTTCGTGCACACCCTGGTGGAACTGCTGGCGCCGCGTCTCTCGCGCAGCCTGATCGAGCGGGTGCTGGCCGAACCCGCGGCCGGCGGCAGCGACCCCATGGGCAGCCACGACGGCCTGTGAGCCAGGACGCTGCCGCCCTGCCTGCCCTCACCTTCATCTTCCGCAGCAAGCCACCCCACCCCGAGCCCCCGCACCATGACCGCCCGCACGCCCGCCCTCACCAGCCGCCTGCCCGCCGTGGGCACCACCATCTTCACCGTCATGTCGGCCCTGGCGCAGGAATGCGGCGCGGTCAACCTGGGCCAGGGTTTTCCGGACTTCGAGGGTGACCCGGCCCTGATGGACGCGGTCACCGCCGCCCTGCGCGCCGGCCACAACCAGTACCCGCCCATGGCCGGCATCCCGGCCCTGCGCCAGGCGATCGCCGACAAGGTGGAACGGCTCTACGGCCGCCGCTACGACCCCAACAGCGAGATCACCATCACGGCGGGCGCCACCCAGGCCATCATCACCGCCGTGCTGGCCCTGGTGCACCCGGGCGACGAGGTCATCGTGCTGGAGCCCTGCTACGACAGCTATGTGCCCAGCATCGAGCTGGCCGGGGCCAGGCCGGTCTTCGTGCCGCTCACGCCCGGCACGTTCAGGCCCGACTTCGACAAGATCGCCGCCGCCATCACCCCGCGCACCCGCGCCATCCTGGTCAACAGCCCGCACAACCCCAGCGCCACGGTGTGGAGCGAGGCCGAGATGCGCCGGCTCGAAGCCCTGCTCGCCCCCACCGACATCCTGCTCATCAGCGACGAGGTCTACGAGCACATGGTCTACGACGGCGCCCTGCACCAGAGCGCCGCGCGTTTCCCCGGCCTGGCGGCCCGCAGCGTGGTCATCTCCAGCTTCGGCAAGACCTACCACGTCACCGGCTGGAAGGTGGCCTATGCCGCCGCCCCTGCCGCGCTGATGGCCGAGTTCCGCAAGGTGCACCAGTTCAACGTCTTCACGGTGAACA
>JBJOKP010000045.1:0-9436 GCA_046046045.1 Pseudomonadota bacterium
GCCGAACGGCGTGCCAGCCAGCGGGCCGAGCGGGACCGCCAGCGTGCCGAAACCACCGATGCGCCCGCTGCCGCGAGCCTGCCGATGGATGGTGGCCACAGCGGCTTCGGGACCATCCCGGCCGGCGAGGTGGTGGAGCTCGACACCACCTCGGCAGCCCTGCTGGGGCCGCTGGCCCGGCCGGATCCCGCCTGACGCGAGCCGCTGGGGTCAGCGTGCGCTGATGGTGATGGAGACCTTGGCCTTGGTGGTCTGCTTGGCGGTGTTGGTCACCGACAGGTCCAGGGCATAGCTGCCGGCCACCGGGCTGGCCCAGGTGAGCAGCAGACCTTCGGCCACGGGCGTGGCCGCCAGGCCCAGGGGCATCTGCGTCACCACCCAGCGGTTGAGGCTGCCGCTTCGCGCCGTCACCGGCACCAGGGCGCTGAAGGGCTCTCCGGCCGTGCCGGTCAGGCTGCTCACCGTCACCAGCGGAGGCAGGGGCACGGCGGCAATGGTCAGGGTGACCGCGCTGCTCTTGCTCATCTCGTTCGCCTGGTCGGTGGCCACGGCGCTGAACTTCCACACCCCCACGCGCGGGCTGGCCCAGCTGACGACGCCGGTCTCGCTCACGCTCACGCCGTCCGGGGCGGATTCCAGCCGATAGGCCAGAGGGTGGCCGGCAATCACCGGCTTGGCCACCAGGGCCAGGCGCAGCGCCACGCCCTCCTTGCCGCTGGCGCTGGCGGCTGCCAGGCTGGGCGGCGCCTGCACCGTGAGCGTCATGGCGGCGGTGCTGCTCAGGCCGGTGCCGCTGTCCTTCACGCTGACCTTGAAGTGATAAGCCCCGCCCACCGGCTTGGGCCAGGAGAGCGCGCCGCCCTGGCTGATCACCATTCCCGCAGGCGCCTTGGCCAGGCTGTAGACCAGCGTCCGTTCACCAGCGGCCTCGGTGGCCGCACCCCAGGCCTGACCGACACGGGTGTCCCACTCCGCCGAGCTGATGCTGGGCGGGGCTGGCGTGGCGGCAATCTCCAGCATGATCTGGTTGCTGGCGCTGAACTTGTTCTTGCTGTCCACCGCCGTCAGGGTGATCTTGTAGTGCCCCTGCACTGGCTTGGCCCAGCTGCCCTGGCCCTTGGCGTTGACGGTCAGGCCGCTCGGTGCCCCGCTCAGGCTGACCTTCACGGCATTGGTGGAGGTGAGGGGCACCTTGAAGCCCAGGGCGATGCCGGCCCAGCCGCTGGTACTGACGGCACCCACCACGGGCGGCAACTGGGCCACGTCGATCTTGAGGGTGAGCTTGCCGGTACCGCGCAGGCCGGTGGCCGTGTCCAGGGCCGTCACCGTGATGGTGCGGTTTCCGGCCAGCGGGTTGGGCCAGCTAAGCTGGCCGTCGTTGTCCACCGCCAGCCCGGCGGGTGCGCCGGCGAGGCTCACGGTCACCGGATGGCTGCGGGTGATCTGGATCTGTCCGCTAAAGGCCTTGCCGGCCTCGCCTGCCAGGCTGGTGGCGGCCACGGCCGGGGGCGTGGGGGCCGGGGCGATCACCAGGTCGTAGCCGGCCGTGGCGGCCAGGCCGTTGCGGCTGTCGGTGGCGGTGACGGTGAAGTGGTAGGTGCCGGCCACCGGTCTGGTCCAGCCCAGCACGCCGTCGCTGCCGCCGACGGTCAGGCCGGTGGGTGCATCGCTCAGGCGCCAGGCCACAGCATGGGCGGCGCTGACGCTCAGCCTCTGGGTCCAGGCGATGCCGGCCCAGCCGCTGCCGCTGCCGTCCATCAGCACCGGGACGCTGCCGCTCTCGGCCGCGTTGACCAGGGCGGCCAGGGTGGCGGTGGCATTGGGCGTGCCCAGGCCGGTGAGGAAGTCGTAGCCGCTGCGGGCCGCGCAGTTGGCGCAGCTGCCGTTGCGGCCCGAGGTGATGTCGGCAAAGGCGCTGGCCCAGGTCTGGGCTTGGCTGCCGATCTGGCCGTAGATCAGGTCGTGCGCCGCCCCCAGCACGGACTTGCCGGCCAGCTGGCGCTGGGCATTGGCCACGGCGATCAGGGCCGCCCATTGCGGGCAGGCCAGGCTGGTGCCACCGGCGCTGATCCAGTTGGGCGTGGCAGCGCCGGGGCTCTGCACGGCCACGTATTGGCCGCTGGAAGGATCGGCGTTGAAGGCCAGGTCGGGCACGCCGCGGCGGGCCAGCGAGCCCAGGCCGGGCAGGCCGCTGGCCTGGTAGGCCGGCACGGCCTGGTAGACGCTCAGGCCGCCCCCGGTCTTGCTCCAGCCGGTCTCGCTGCGGTTGCCGCTGCCGTTCCAGCTCAGGGTGGTGCCGCCCACGGCCAGCACCTTGGTGGAGACCGCCGGCCAGTTGACCTCGTAGCCGGCATCGCCGGTGGCGGCCAGGTAGGTCATGCCGTCGGCGCTGAAGCTGCTGTCGTAGTAGGCGGTGTAGCTCCCTTCGCCTGCGCCGAAGCTCATCGACACCACGCCTGGCCCCATGGCATTGGCCAGGCGCACCGCGGCGGTGAGGGCATCGACGCCGGAGTTGGGCGCCTCGATCAGGATGATGCGGGCCAGCGGCGCAATGGCATGGGCCCACTGCACGTCCAGGGCGATCTCGGTGGCCCAGTTGCTGTCGTAGGCCGGAGCCGTGGCTGTCATGCCGGCCGCTGTGGTGCTGTAGACCCGGGCGAAGCCGCAGCCCTCGCTGCTGGACGCGGCGGCCAGCGGCAGGCTGGCGGTGGGTGCGATCGCCAGGGTGGTGCAGGCCGGCAGGGCGAACTTGGTGTTGAAGGCTGCCAGCTCCTCGGCCGCACGCGGGTCGTGCATGGCATCGACGATGTAGATGGTCTGGCCGGCGCCCAGGGCGGCCCGCTGCTCGGCGGTCAGGCTGGCGCCCACCGGCGGCAGTTCGGGCAGGCCGTAGGCGGCGCGCACCTGTGCGGGCTCGTAGATGCTCACCGTGGCCGGGGTGACCGCGGGCGTGGTGCTGGATCCAGCGCTGGGGGAGGTTGCCGGCGCGACATCGGTTGCACTGGCCGCCTGCTCCGTGGCGCCGCTGACGGCCTGGGAGTGGCGGCGGATCTGCAGCGACTGCAGGGCCAGGCGGCGGGTGTCCAGGCCGGCGAATTCGGCCGGCACGTTCAGGCGCAGCGGCGCCCGGCGTGCCGCGCTGCTGGGCGCATAGGGATCGGCGTCCGGGGGTGCCTCGGGCAGCACCGGGGCCAGGTGATAGGTCGGTTCCACCCGCAGGGCCGCGGTGTCGACCGCGGGGGCGCCGCCGGCTGGGTCGGTCGTGGCGTTCGTGGCGATCGGGTCCGTGCCGCCACCGCAGGCGCTGAGCAGCATGAGCGCCAGGGCCAGGCTGAGGCGCTGGCGTCCTGCCGGCGCGCAGGCTGCCGCGGGGGCGTGACCCTCAGGCGCCTGCGCCGCGCTCTGGAGCTTTGGTGTGATCTGGGCGGTGGCTGGCCCGGTCGGCAACATCATGATGGACCCCCTGCCGGCGGTGGCCGGCTTGTCGTCCATCGGGATATCGACCTGGCTTTGGTGAACTTGAGGGCCCGGGCAGACCGGCCTCGAATGCCCTGGGCCGTCAGCCCGGCCGGGCGGAGTCAGCGGTCCAGCAGGACCTCGCGCCGCTCGTGCGCACTCAGCTGGCCGGCATCGAGCAGGCGCTGCACCTGGCTGGCCTGCCGACCCGGCGCGGGGCAGGGGCCGCAGCCCAGGATGGCATCGCGCAGGGCGGCGTAGTAGGCAGGGTAGTCGCCGGCAGGCAGGGCGACCGGCTGGCCGGGCGGGTCGACCTGGGTGTCCAGGCCGGCGGCATTACCGGGCCAGTAGTGGGCGCGGCCCAGCGGTTCCGGCCTGGCGCGGAAGACACTGGCCGCCGCTTCCTCCAGCCGCAGCGGCTTTTCACCGATACCCGGTGCCGACTTGCCGTCCACCTTGTACGGCCAGGGCAGGCTGAGCCGGGACCAGCCGTTCTTGAGCGCAGTTTCCTGGCCGTCCAGCCCCTCGATGCGCAGGCTGCCGGCCTCGCCATGCAGCAGGAAGCGCGGCCCCGGCCGGGCAGTCAGCATGCTGGCCGAGAGCCGGGCGCGCAGACCCAGGCAGGCCTGAGGATCCGGGTCGCCAGACGCCCCCGCCGGCGCCCAGCGCAGCACGGCGTCGAAGGCGTCGTCGGCCAGGGCGCCGGCCCGCTCGCGCCGAAGGTCGAGCTGGATGGCCATCGGCCAGCCGAAAAGCTGCAGGGCCTGGTCCAGCAGGTGGGGCCCGAGGTCCATCCAGATGCCCGCGCCCGGACCTTCGCCCTCGCGCCAGCGATCGCGCACCTGGGGGCGGTAGCGGTCGAAATGGGCCTCGAAATGGCTGAGGCGGCCCAGGCGCGGCAGCCCGGCGGCCGCGGCGTCCGCCTCAGCCGCGGTCCCCTGGCCCAGCAGTTGTTGCAGCAGCAGGAAGTCGCTGTCCCAGCGCCGGTTATGGAACACGCTCAGGTGCCGCCCGGCGGCATCGGCCGCGACGCACATGGACTGGGCCTCGCCATGGTCCAGGGCCATGGGCTTGTCCACCACCACATGGCAGCCGGCCTGCAGGGCCGCGACGGCCTGGGGCGCATGCAGGGCATTGGGGCTGGCCAGCACCACCAGTTCGACCCGGCGGGCAGCCAGCAGGCTGGCCAGGTCGGGCCAGACCTGCACGGCCGCGCCGAGGTCGGCGGCGACCTGGGCCGGCTGGCGGCTGACGATGTCGGTCAGCGCCAGGCCCGGCGTGCCGATGATCAGCGGGGTGTGGAGGTGGCGACCGGCATAGCCATAGCCGACCAGGGCGGTGCGGATGAGGGTCAAGGTGCGAGGCAGATCCGGCCGGTGCCGAGGGACGGCGGATGACGGTGGACGGGATGAAAAGTATGGCTCGGGCCGGGCTGGGCAGCCGAGGCGCTTCAGCCGCGTACTGCCGGCCGCCGCAGGCCCACGCGGTCGGGCAGGGGGGTGGAGCGGCGCAGCACGTCTTCGGCGAGCCACAGGGCGCTGCGGCGCGCCCGCTCCGCCACCACCGGCAGGGGCAGGGCCTGGTAGTCGTCGTTGAAGACCTCGAAGCTGTAGTCGCCGGTGTAGCCCAGGGCGTCGATGCGCCGGGTCAGCTCGGCCAGCTGCTCGCTGTGCACGCCTTCGCCGGGGAAGACGCGGAAATGCCGTGCCGTCTCGCGCCGCTCGTCGAAGCTGGGGCTGCCCTGCCACATGAAGTCGGAGAGCTGCACCAGGTAGATCTTGTGCGGGGCGATGAAGTCCAGCGCGTCCAGCGGCGTCTGCGCCGCGAAGATGTGGAAGCTGTCCAGTCCTATGCCCAGGTTGGGGCAGTCGGCCAGCTCCACCAGCTCCCAGGCCTGGTGGAACTCGTTGACATGGCGGCCCCAGGACAGCGCCTCGAAGGCGATGCGGATGCCGTGGGGCACGGCCAGCATGGCCAGCTTGCGCAGGTCGGCCGCCAGGCGCTCTCGCTCGGCCGTGGCATGGACCGAGGTGCTGGAGCAGGCCAGCAGCACCTGGCAGCCCAGGGCCGCGGCCATCTCGATCATGCTCTTGGCGATGTCGATCTTGTAGGCATGCAGATGGCCCGACAGGCCTTCGAAGTCGCGCAGCACCTGGAAGCCGGTGACCCGCAGGCCGCTGGCGCGAACGGCGGCGATGGCGGCCTCCAGCCCGTCGGGATGGCCGACCAGGTCCTTGGCGTTGAGCATGACCTGCTCGAAGCCGGCGCCGCGGATGGCGGCCAGCCGCGCCTCCAGCGGGCCGGCCAGGGTGATGGTGTCCATGCCGAAGCTGGCCATGGCGCTGGCGCTGCCGGAGGCATACGCCGAGGCGGCGGGGGTGTAGGGCGGCGGCGCCGAGCCCGGGGCGCGGGCGCTCATCAGGCGGCTCCCGTGGCGGCGGTGGCCGAAACGCCGGGCGCAGTCCCGGTTGCGATGCGCGGGTCGCGCACCAGCTCGAACATCACCGTGCCCAGGTAGGTGCGGGTGAGGGCGCCGCGCTCGTCGGTATGGGTCTTGGTCGATTCGACGAACTCCACGCCGCGGCCGCGCAGGGTCTGCACCGCCGCGGCGATGTCGGGCGCGCCCAGGCCGATGCGTTGGAAGCTCTCGGTGTTGTCCAGCACCAGCGGGTCGGGCTCGATGAGCTGCAGGAAGAAGCTCTGGCAGGGGCTCTGCAGCAGCGTGCCCTTGGGCAGGATGCCGAAGCGCTGCCCGGCCGGCAGTTCGCCGAACCCCATGAGCTCGCGGTAGAAGGCCACCCAATCCTCGGTGCGGTCCGCGCCGATGTACTGCACCACGCCGAAGAGATGCAGGCCGGCCGTGGCCGGGGGATGGGGATCGACGCCGGGGATGGGGGTGAAATCCACGTCGTAGATGCTGAATTCCTGCCAGCGGTCGACGAAGTAGATGTGGCTGCCCCCCGGGCCGTGGATGCCGGGGATGTTGAGCTCCATCACCTGGGCATGCATGGGCACGGCCCAGGCGCCGCGCTCCAGCAGGCGTTCATAGGCGCTCTGGGCGTCACGCACCCGCAGGGCGATGGCGGAGATGCGCGGCGACTCGTCCGGCGCCTTCATGCCGCGCAGCACGCCGGGGTGGGCGTTGACGATGATGTTGGTGCCGCCCTGGCGGTAGAGCAGCACCTCGCGCGAGCGATGCCGGGCGACCGGCTTGAAGCCCAGGGTCTCCAGCACATGGCCCAGGGCCTGGGGCTTGGACGTGGCGTATTCGATGTATTCGATGCCGGCCAGGGCTATGGGGTTGGGCAGGGCGTCGGCGATCTCGCGGGCCGCGGACGGGGTCGGGGTCGGCGTCGGACTCATGCAGGTCTCCTGGGACTGGGATGGGACCGGCCTCTTTCGGCGCGGTGCCATGGTGGTGAGGCTAGGGCGCCGCGCCGGGAGGCTCAAGCAGCAACGTGCTTTTGGGCATGCCGTTTGCGCGATGATCGCGCGGTGCGAGCGAATGTCGTCCCGCAGCCGATCCCTCAACCCCCGACCCGCCATGCCCACCCCTGCCCAGGATGACGACTCCCCGGTGGCCCGCGCCGACCTGATCGACGGCCTGGGCAAGGGCCTCAAGATCATCGAGGCCTTTGATGCCGACCATGCCCGGCTGACGCCCAGCGAAGCGGCCGAACGCAGCGGCATCAGCCGCACGGCGGCGCGGCGCTATCTGCTGACGCTGCGTCACTACGGCTATGCCGCCAGCGACGGCAGGCGCTACTGGCTCACGCCGCGCGTGCTGCGCCTGGGCCAGAGTTATCTGGAGGCGGCGCGGCTGCCGCGCCTGGTCCAGCCCTTTGCCCAGCGCCTCTCGCAGGCCACCGGCGAGACGGTCAACCTCAGCGTGCTGGATGGCCATGAGGTGGTCTTCCTGGTCAACAGCCCGCCGCCGCGCCTGATCTCGGTGGGCTACCCGGTGGGGGCCCGCCTGCCCGCCCATGGCGCCACGGCCGCAACCGTCATCCTGGCCAGCTGGAGCGAGGCGGCGCTGGCCGAGTGGCTCGCCGCCCATGCCTTCGTCAGCTACACCCCCCAGACCGTGAGCCGGGCGGAGGACTTCCGCGCCGTGGTCGAGGCCACCCGCCAGCGCGGCTACGGCATCAGCGAGAACCAGTTCGATCCCGGCCTGGTCGGCCTGGCCGTAGGCCTGCGCGACCGGCGCGGCCAGTGCGTGGCCGCCCTGGGCATGACCGTGCCCACGCCGGCCCAGGGCCTGGCCGGCCTCACGGCCCGCCTGCTTCCGCCGCTGCAGGACACGGCCCAGCTGCTGCGCGGCATCCTTTGATGCCAGCGCGAACCCTGGGCGGGCAGGGCCCCCAACCTATACTGGAATCATGAACGAACCGGTACGTCAAGGACCAGGGCGCCCTCGCCGCAAGGCAGTGCCGGCGGCGCTTGATGACGTCACGCGCGGGGTCGACGTCGCTGCGCCTGACCCGTCCGACGATGCCGGCGGCCGCACCAACGACCCCGAACGCACCCGCGCCGACATCCTGGAGGTGGCCACGGCCGAGTTCGCCGACAAGGGCCTGGCCGGGGCGCGCATCGATGCCATCGCCGCGGCCACGCGCACCAGCAAGCGCATGATCTATTACTACTTCGGCAGCAAGGAGGGGCTCTACCTCGCCGTGCTCGAAGAGGCCTACCGGCGCATGCGCGGCATCGAGTCCGGCCTGCAGCTCGACAGCCTGGCGCCCGAGCAGGCCCTGCGCACCCTGGTGGCCTTCACCTGCGACTACCAGCTGGCCCACCCCGAGTTCATCCGCCTAGTGATGAACGAGAACATGCTGCGAGGCGAGTTCCTGGCCCGCAGCCAGGAGATCCAGGCCCTCAACGTGCCGGCCATCGCCGGCCTGCGGGCGGTCTACGTACGCGGCGTGGCCCAGGGCGTGTTCCGGGCCGGCATCGATCCCGTCGACCTGCACATGTCCATCAGCGCACTGTCGGTCTTCAACGTGGCCAACCGCCACACCTTTGCGCTCATCTTCAAGCGCGACCTCGACTCTGCCGCGGCCGTGGCGGCACGCCGCGAGAACATCGTCGAGATGGTGGTGCGTTTCGTGCGCGCCTGAGTGTCGGGGGCATCGAGCAGCTGCCCCCGCGGCGCTTGTTGAGCGCGGGCGCTTGGGGTTGGTGCGCATCCCGAGGGTTTGTACTGAATCAAGAACTAACCAGTTCGTACATTATTCGTTCCGTGTCCTTTGCCGCCTTTGGTCGGCCTGGGTCCAGACCCCGTGCCATCCCGGGCCGAGTCCATCTCCGCATCGCCAGGAGACCCCCATGTCCGCTGTCCTCGATCGATATTGCCGCGCCCTGGAATGGCTGCTGGTCATCCTGCTGGCCCTCATGGTCGTGCTGGTATTCGGCAACGTGGTGATGCGCTACGCCTTCAACTCCGGCATCACCGTCAGCGAGGAGGTCTCGCGCTGGCTCTTCGTGTGGATGACCTTCCTGGGCGCCATCGTGGCCCTGCGTGAACACGGCCACCTGGGCACGGACATGCTGACCTCGCGCCTGCCCTTTGCCGGCAAGAAGCTCTGCGCCATCGTCGCCCAGCTCATGATGCTCTACGTCACCTGGCTGCTCTTCAGCGGCAGCCTGGCCCAGACCCGCATCAACTGGGAGGTCGAAGCGCCCGTGAGCGGTGTCTCCATGGGTCTCTTCTATGCCGCGGGTGTGGTCTTCGCCGTGTCCACCGCCGTGATCCTGCTGCTGCAGCTCTGGCAGACCGTGAGCGGGCAGGTGAGCGAGGCTGACCTGGCCCTCATCAAGGAGAGCGAGGATCTGGCCCAGGTCGATGCGCTGCATCTGGACCGGAGCCAGACCTTCAAGAAGCACTGAACTGGCCACGTTCCACCCGACACCTAGGTGACCCCATGACCGTCTTCATCTTCCTGGGCTCCCTGCTGGCCGTGATGGCCCTGGGCGTGCCCAT
>JBJOKP010000046.1:0-9418 GCA_046046045.1 Pseudomonadota bacterium
AGCTGCGCGGCAAGTTCGAGGACGGCGAGGTCGAGATCCAGATCATCGGCTTTGCCAAGCAGATCAGCGACATCGCCGAAGGCGCCAAGGGCGTGGTGCTCTTCTTCGCCCTGGCCTTCGTGCTCACCGCCGGGGCGGTGTACTGGTACTGCCGCTCCTGGGCCTTCACGGCTGCGGCCCTGCTGTGTTCGCTGGTCTCGCTGGTCTGGCAGTTCGCCAGCCTGCAGATCCTGGGCTACGGCCTGGATCCGCTGGCGGTGCTGGTGCCCTTCCTGGTGTTTGCCATCGGTGTCTCGCACGGGGTGCAGCAGATCAACTTCATCGTGCGCGAGATGGGCGCGGGCAAGACCGCGCTGGCTGCCGCCCAGGCCAGCTTCGGCGCCCTGCTGGTGCCGGGCACCATGGCCCTGGTGACGGCCTTCGTGGGCTTCGCCACGCTGATGCTCATCCCCATCCCCATGATCCGCGAGCTGGCCATCACGGCCAGCCTGGGCGTGGCCTACAAGATCGTCACCAACCTGATCATGCTGCCGGTGGTGGCCAGCTACGTGAAGCTGCCGGCCAGTTATGGCGAACGCATGGCCGGGCTGCGCGAGCAGCGCGCCCTGGTGGTGGTGGCCATGGCCCGCCTGGCCGAACCTGCGGCCGCGCGCTGGGTGCTTGGCGCCGGCGTGGTGCTCTTCGGCCTGGCGGTGTGGGGCAGCCACGGCCGCCACATCGGCTATGTGCAGCCGGGCGCCCCCGAGCTGCGCGACAGCGCCCGCTACAACCGCGACGCGGTCAGCATTGCCGAGAAGTTCAGCGTCGGCCTCGATGTGCTGACCGTGGCCAACGAGACCCCGCCCGATGGCTGCCACGACTGGGTCAAGATGAACGCCATCGACGAACTGGCCTGGGAGCTGGCCAACACGCCGGGCGTGATCGGCACGGCCAACCTGCCGGGCCTGGTCAAGCTGGGGGCCGCAGGCTTCAACGAGGGCAACCCCAAGTGGAACGACCTGCCACGTGATGCCCGCTCCATGGCCAGCTTCATCGGCCTGGTGGGTGAGGGTTCGGGCCTGTACGACCCGCGCTGCACCGTGCTGCCCATCAACGTCTACCTGGCCGACCACAAGGCCCAGACCATCCAGGGCGTGGTCAATGCGGTCAAGGCCTGGCGGGCCGAGAACAAGGTCGAGGGCCTCAACGTGCGCCTGGCCAGCGGCAATGCCGGCGTGCAGGCCGCCACCAACGAGGTGCTCGAAGCCACAGAGCTGCCCATGATGCTGTACGTCTACGCCACCATCGTCGGCCTGGTGTTCCTCACCTACCGCGACTGGCGTGCCGTCATCGCCTGTTGCCTGCCGCTCACCGTGGCCACCTTCGTGGGCTACTGGTTCATGAAGGCGCTGGACATCGGCCTCACCGTCGCCACTCTGCCGGTGATGGTGCTGGCCGTGGGCATAGGCGTGGACTACGCCTTCTACATCTACAACCGCCTGCAGCTCTACCTGGCCGACGGGTTGGACATCGTCTCGTCCTTCCGCCGCGCCCTGGCCGAGACCGGCATCGCCACCATCTTCACCGCGCTCACGCTGTCGGTGGGTGTGGCCACCTGGGTGTTTTCGCCGCTCAAGTTCCAGGCCGACATGGGCTTGCTGCTGGCCTTCATGTTCATGCTCAACATGCTCATGGCCATTACCCTGCTGCCCGCCCTGGCGGTGGTGATCGACACGGTGATCCCGCGCAAGGGCCTGGTGCATCGCCCCTTCATGGCACATTGACGAGCGGCCTGACATGACGACACGACAAGACGATTTCAGCCCGCGTCGCCGCCATTTGTTTGGCGTCGGCCTTGCCGCATGCGGCCTGCTCGCGTTGCCGTCGTTGCATGCCGCGGGCAGCGATGCCAGCTCCAAGCCCGCCCTGGTCAAGCCCCTGGCCGCCAAGGGCCTGCTGCTGGCCATCGCCCGCGCCGGCCAGCGCCTGGTGGCCGTGGGTGAGCGTGGCCATGTGCTGCTGAGCGATGACGAGGGCAAGACCTGGCGCCAGGCGGCGGCCGTGCCCACCCGGGCCACCCTCGCCGCCCTGCATGCGGTGGACGACAAGCGCCTCTGGGCCGTCGGTCACGGTGGCACGCTGATGCGCAGCGAAGATGCCGGCGAACACTGGCAGCTCGTGCCCAAGGCGGCCCAGGCGCGGGATGTGCTGCTGGCCGTGCGGGTCGAGGCCGACGGCCGCGGCCTGGCCGTGGGCGGCTTCGGCCTGGCCCTGGTCACCACCGATGGCGGGACAAGCTGGGACCAGGCCGAACTGCTGCCCGGCGAGGCCGGCGAGAAACACCTCAACCAGATCTTCGTCTCGGCCAAGGGCAGCTGGCTGATCGCGGCCGAAGGCGGCCAGGTGCTGCGCCGCGCCGCCGGTGCGGCGGGTGATCTGGACAAGGGCTGGACCGCCCAGGCCACGCCCTACAAGGGCTCCTACTGGTGCGGGACGGCGGTGGGCGAGCGGCTTGTCGTCGGTGGCATGCGCGGCAACCTGGCACAGAGCGAGGACGACGGCCTCAGCTGGCGCCACCTCGCGGTCGACGGCGCGGGTTCCTTCAGCGGCGCCCTGGCGCTCTCGGCCCAGAAGTTCGCCCTGGTGGGCGTGGACGGCACCCTGGTCGCCGGCACCCCGGACGGCCAGGCCGCCAGTCTCAAGCTGCAGCGCCAGGACGACCGCCTGGGCCTGCACGCCGCCCTGGCCACGGCCAAGGGCGACGCCCTGGTCACCGCCAGCGCGGCCGGGCCCAAGGTGGTGGTGCTGCCTGCCTGACTGGGTGGCAGGACGCCGGGGCAGGCTTAAGGCCGCCCTCGCCTAACCGCGCCCGACGATCGCGTCAGCTCTGGACCTTGAGCAGGCTTTCCGCAGGGATGCCCAGACCGGCATGCAGGCGCTGGATCATGGGCAAGGTCAGCTTGCGCTTGCGGTTGAGCACCTCGTAGACCCGGTTGCTCCGGCCGATCAGGGGTTCGAGATCCTTGGCGGTCAGGCCCTGCTGCTCCATGCGGAACTTGATGGCCTCCACGGCGTCTGGCAGGTCCATGGGGAAGTGCTCACGCTCGTAGGCCTCGATCAGGGTGACCAGCACATCCAGCCGGTCGCCCTCGGGGCTGCCGGCCTGGGCCTGCATGAGCGTCTCGACTTCGGCCAGCGCCGCCGCATGATCCGCCGCGTTGTGGATGGGCTTGATGTTCATGGTTCACTCCGGGGCCATCGATCTCAGACGGTCTGGGCGTCGATGGCGTCGTACTGGGCGTGGCTGCCGATGAAGCGCACATAGACCACGCGATAGGGGTAGTTGATCCATACCACCAGGCGGTACTTGTTGCCCGCCAGGTTGAAGACCACCCGCCCGTCCTTGAGGATGCTGGCGGACCGGAACTGGGCCTTGACGGCCGCCGGCGTGTCCCAATCCGCCTTCAGCACGTCCCGGTACCAGGCCAGGCAGGCCTGCTCCACCTCGGCATGGGCGGGTGCACTGCCCCAGTAGGCCTTGAGCGTCGACAGGGCTATGACCCGCATGGACGCAGTTTAGTCCCATTTTGGGACTTGGGCGATGTCCGCTCACGACGGAATGCCGGCCACCATCGTGGCAAGTTGCAACGGCTCGCGAACCGCCACTGGCCCGGGCCCCGCCGCCGAATGCCAGCGCAGGCCGACGTGGCCGATCACCCTGGCGCTGGCCCCGTGTGGTTCTTCGCCCCGGGATCGCGACGAATGACACGTCCGGCGCGCGGGCGCGGCGCCGGCGTGCCGGCGGCAGGACTTCTGCGCTCAAGATACCGGCCCTTGCGCCGAGATCCGACAGAGCCTCGTCTGCGTCCGGGCCCCTGCTTCGCGTCTGTCGCCGGCAGGTCGGCCCGCTGCCAGCCTGGCCAGCGGCCTGGCCCCGTCATCCTGGCGGGGCGGGCCCGCGCACCGTCCGTGTTCTGCATCATGAACCTCGTCCCGCCCGCTCATCAGCCCGTCTACCGCGTCCTCGGGGTGGACGACGACCCGGCCATGCGGGCTGAATTTGCGCGTGTACTGGGCGGGCCGGATGCCCTGCAGCGCTATCAGCTCGACCTGGTGGACCGCGGCCCCGCGGCCCTGGTGCAGCTGGAGGCTGCCCTGGCCCTGGGTCGGCCCTATGCCCTGGCCCTGGTGGAGATGCGCCCGGCCCAGGGCTGGGACGGCGTGGAGACCACGCGCCGGCTGTGGCAGGTGGATCCCAGCCTGCAGGTGGTGCTCTGCACCGACCAGGGCGACCATTCCTGGAGCGAGATCCGCCGCCAGCTGCCGGCCAGTGACCGCTTCCTCATTCTGCGCAAGCCCTTCGACGACATCGAGCTGCTGCAGCTGGCTGCCGCCCTGTGCGAGCGCCGCCGCACCGAGGCCCGCCTGGTCGAGCAGCACCATGTGCTGGCCGAGGCCCAGGCCGCCGCCCGCATGGGCTGGTTCTCCTGCGCCGCCGATGGCAGCCGCTGGCGCCATGCCGCCATGCTGGACGAGATGTTCGGCTGCCCAGGGGCGAGCGCGCCGCGGGCCTGGCGGCAGGGCCTGCTGCCGCTGTCCCGCAAGGCCTTGCGCACGGCGCTGGCGCGCAGCCGGCAGACCGGCGAACCCATCGACCTGCTGTGTGCCTACCAGCGCCCGCGCGACGGCCGGCGCCTGTGGCTGCGGGTGCGGGGGCACTGGGAGGGCGAGTTCAGCGACGGCCCCGAAGCGGGCGCCCACCTCATCGGCAGCGTGCAGGACGTGAGTGCAGACTATCTGGCCCGCGAGCAGCTGCAGCTGCTGGAGGCCAGCGTGGCCCGCATCAACGACGTGGTGCTGATCGCCCATGCCGACAGCCACAGCGAGGTGCATCGCATCGGTTACGCCAATGCAGCCTTCGAGCGGGTGACCGGCCTGCCGGTGAGCCAGGCCATCGGCCGCACGGCCTGGGAGATCGCCGCCGACCCGGTCAACGAGCAGGTGCTGCGCCAGCTCGCCGGCCGGGTGGAGTCGGGCGAGTCGGCCCGGGCCGAGCTGTTCATGCGCCATGCCTCGGGCAGCGGGCTGTGGCTGGAGGCCGATGTCGTGCCCCTGCCCAGCGGCGCCGGCCAACGCCATCACTGGGTGGCCGTGCTGCGCGATGTGACCGCCCACAAACAGGTGCTGGCCGATGCCCAGCGCCAGGCCCTCTACGACCCCCTGACCGGCCTGCCCAACCGCCGCCTGCTGGACGACCGCCTGCAGCGCCAGATCCTGGCCTGCGCCCGCACGCCCAGCTACTGCGGCCTGATCTTCATCGACCTGGACGACTTCAAGCAGATCAACGACCGCTACGGCCACGAGGCCGGCGACCTGGTGCTGGTGGAGGTGGCGCAGCGGCTGAGCCAGTCGGTGCGCGAGGAGGACACGGTGGCTCGCCTGGGCGGCGACGAGTTCGTGGTGCTGCTGCGCAATCTGGGCGCGGATGCCGACAGCGCCTCGGCCCATGCCGGGCAGATCGCCGGCAAGCTGGTGGATCGGCTGGCCCTGCCCCTGCCTGGGCCGCTGGGCGGCGTGACCGCCAGCGTGGGCCTGACCCTGTTCGGCCGCTCGCCCACCTCGGTCACCGAACTGCTGCACCAGGCCGACCTGGCCATGTACCAGGCCAAGACCGCGGGCAAGAACGCCCACGCCTGGTTCGCGCCCAGCGAGGCCCTGAGCGACGACGAGGCCGACTTCCTGGCCGGCCAGCTGCGCCATGCGGCCGCGCGCGGCCAGCTCAGCCTGCGCTTCCAGCCGAGGGTGGACGACACCGGCCAGGTCAGCGGTGCCGAGGCCCTGCTGCGCTGGCAATGCCCGCAGCGCGGCGAGGTGCCGCCAGCCATCTTCCTGCCCCTGGCCGAGCGCCTGGGCCTGCTGCCCGCCATCAGCGACTGGGCCTTGGCCGAGGCCTGTGCCACCCTGGCCGGCTGGGCCGCCGAGCCCACGCTGGCGCGGCTGGAGATGGTGGTCAACCTCAGCGCCAGCCAGCTCACCACGCCCGGCCTGGCCGAACGGGTGGCCGAACTGCTGGAGCGCAGCGGTGCCGCGGCCGGACGCCTCCTGCTGGACCTGCCCAACGAGCGGGCTGCCCTGGTCCATCCCCTGGCCCAGGGCCAGTGCTGCCGCCTGCAGGCCCTGGGCGTGCGCCTGAGCCTGGACGACCGCGGCGAAGATCCGGACGATCCGGTCAGCACGGCCTGGGCCGGACTCGCCCAAGGGGAGGCCGGGGACGAGACGGAGCCCGACCCGGGGCCGTCCGAACTCTCCTGGTGCCGCATCCTGGCCGGCCTGCCGCTGAGCGAGCTCAAGGTGGCGCGCAGCGTGGTGCGCGACCTGGGGCTGCATGGCTCGGGCCTGACCCGGCTGCGCCGCGTGATCCGCCATGCCGGCCGCCTGGGCCTGGGGCTGGCAGCCTCGGGCGTGGAGACCGAGGTCCAGCATCGCCTGCTGGTGGAATCCGGCTGCCAGCAGCTGCAGGGCTATCTGCATGGCCAGCCCATGACGCTGCGCGACCTGGCCTGGCAGCTTGCGTTGGGCCACGGATCGGGCGAGCGCATGACGAGCGGCGACGCGGCTGAGGCCGAGGCTGGCGGCGCGGCCGAGACCGAGCCGGCCAGGCTCAGGGCCTGAGCCAGTGATGGGGCGCATGCCCCTCCGGCGGCCGGGTGGATGGAACCGGCGGAACTTGATCCAGCTCATCCTGGAGCGGTGAACGGTCGTTCGATGCGGGCGGCCAGCGCCTACATTGGGATCGTCAGGCGCAGCCCCGGATCCGGTCGACGAATCGACCGACACCCCTCCTCCGCGGACCGCAGGCCCTGGCGATGGTCCACAAGAACACCGCCCAGCTTCCTCCGGTTCCGGCCTCGGCCCGGTCGTCCAGCGCGATCCGATGCGCGCCCTGGCATCACCTAGCTGGAAGCACCCATCATGCAAGTTCTCCTTCACACCGACACCCAGATCGCCGGCGGCCAGTCCATGGCTGCCCACTTCGAACAGACCGTGCGTGAGGAGCTCGCCCGGTTCGCCGGTCAGCTCACCCGCGTCGAGGCCCACCTGGCCGATGCCGGCGCCCATGCCAAGTCCCTGCCCGACGAGATCCAGTGCACCGTCGAGGCCCGCGTGGTCGGCCTGGCCCCGGTGGTGGTGAAGGACGCCGCCGCCACCGCCCACCAGGCCATGCATGGCGCCGTGGCCAAGCTGGCCCGCGCCCTGGCCCATGATCTGGACAAGCGCGCCGAGCGCGTCGCCTGAGAGGCCGGCAGGACCTGAACCGGCAGTCCGCGGCTTTCATTTGAAGTCGGGAGCCTGACCGGTTCAGGGCATGGCGCCGCCAGGGTGGGGGACGAAGAATCAGCGTCCACCATCCCTGCTTGCGGAGGTCCCATGCGCCCCGTTCCTGCCAGCGTCCTGCCGGACGCCTTCCTGTCTGCACGGCCGGGCCTGGTCCTGGCCTGCTTGTGGGTCCTGCTGCTGCCGCTGCTGAGCGGCTGCGGCGCCCTGCTGCACCGCACCGCCGGCTTCACGCCGGCCACGGCCGACTGCCAGGCGCTGTACGAACGGGTGGACGACCCCGCCGTCAAGGGACTGGCCGAGACCGAACGCGACAGCCCCTGCTGGCTTCGTGCCCGCGAGGAGCGGCGCCACTACGACAGCTTCTTCATCGAGTTCGATGACCAGGGCTGGATACGCGACAGCGCCCGGCCGCGCGCGGCCAGCGAGCCGGCCGGCGACTTCCTCGACCGCTTCTTTGCCCAGCTCGACGAGATCCACCGCGCCCAAGGCGCCGGCGGGGTCTCGCTCATCGTCTTCGTGCATGGCTGGCACCACAACGCCGCCGCGGGGGACGACAACGTCGTGCAGTTCCGCCGCCTGCTGCGCGACCTGGCCGTGGCCGAACGCCAGACCACGCCGGCCGGCGAGGCGCCCATGCGCGCCGTGGGCCTCTACGTGGGCTGGCGCGGCCAGTCGCTGGACCTGCCCTATCTGGAGCACCTGAGCTTCTGGGAGCGCAAGAACACCGCCGAGCGGGTGGCCCAGGGCTCGGTGCGCGAACTCTTCAGCCGGCTCGACCGTTTCCACGACCAGCATCGCCAGCCCCAGGGCGGCCTGGGGGCGGTGCGCATGTTGACCGTGGGCCATTCCTTCGGCGGCCTCATCACCTACGAGGCCCTGGGCGGCGAGTTCCTGCGCTCGGCCGTCGATGCCGGCCGTACCGGCCAGCAGCTGGCCCGCATGGGCGACCTGGTGGTGCTGGTCAATCCAGCCCTCGAAGGTGCCCGCTTCGAGACCCTGAGGGCCGCGGCCCAGCGCCAGAGCTACGCCTCCGGTCAGCTGCCCAGTCTCATCGTCGCCACCAGCACGGGGGACTGGGCCACCCGCCTGGCCTTTCCCGCCGCCCGGCGCCTGAGCACCCTGTTCGAGACCACCGAGGGCCCGCAGAGCGACAGCATCGTGCGCACTGTGGGCCACAACCCGCGCTACATCACCCACAGGCTGGACGTGTGCGGCTCGGCGGCACTGGGCTGCGAACGGCGCTGCGACCCGGCCGCGGTGGGCAGCCCTCAGGCGGCCGCCCCGGGACGTGGCGTTGGTGCCGAAGGCACGGCCCAGGCCCAGCTGGCGGCCGAGGTGGAGCGGGCCCTGTCCCTGGACCTGGTGCCGCTGGCGCGCCAGGCCGATGCGGACGCCCTGTCCCTGGCCGGCGGCCTCGCCCTGTGCCGCAACGAGGCCTGGCAGCCGGCCTACAACCCCTTCTGGGTGGTGCAGACCAGCCCGGCCGTGATCAGCGACCACAACGACATCTTCAACCCCCACTTCACCTCCTTCATCCGCCAGATCTACACCGCCGTGCGGGACCAGGCCGCCAAGGCCAAGTGATCCGCCCGCCGGCGGGGGAGGGGAGGGGCCGGCCGCGATTCAGGACGAGGGCAGGGGGATGAACTCGTCCTCGTCCCCCGGCACCAGGGGGAAACGCTGCTGGGCCCAGTCCTCGCGAGCCTGCAGCAGGCGCTCGCGCCGGCTGGCCACGAAGTTCCACTGGAGGTGGCGGTGCCCCAGGGCCTGGCCACCGATCACCACGGCCCGGGCCGGCTGGCCGGCGGCCACCCGCAGCGTGGCATCCCCAGCCAGCCCGGCCAGCCCAGCCAGATGCTGGGCCGCCAGCGGCGCACCGTTCACGCTCAGGTCGGTGTTGACGGCGTAGATCCCCAGCTCGAAGCCCGGGATGGTGGCGCCACCGGCATCCCGGCCCAGGCCGGGCAGCTCCAGTTCACCACCGGCCGGCAGTTCGAGGTCGAGGTAGAGCGTGGGCGAGCGGGTCTGCACCGGCGAGAGCAGGCCCAGGGCCTCACCCACCATCACCCGCACGTCCCCATCCCCCACGCGCAGAAAGGGG
>JBJOKP010000047.1:0-9402 GCA_046046045.1 Pseudomonadota bacterium
CGGACGGGAAAGGGCGGCTCGTCCCCAGGCCCCATCGCCGTGTAGAGCGACTTCAGTCGTTCCTTCTCCTCGGGCGTGAACGCCTCGTAGCGCTTGTTCAAGGGCCAGAGCTTGCTTCGTGCCAACACGTCCGGGATGGCCTTTCCGCTGGCCAGCCCGTCCTGCAGGCGATAGGCTGGCGCCTGGGCCTGCAGGCCGGCTGGCAGCACCAGGGTCAAGGACAGCGCACAGATCGCCATGCTCCACCCGGCCCGACCCACCCCATCACGGAATCTCATGCGCCTCCCTGCGTGTTTGACTCCGGACATCATGGCCCATCCGACCGGCGACTCACTCCGGCCTTCCCCCAAGAATGCACCGGCCTCACCGCCTCAATCCGCCGGCCACACCATGCCGCGCGGCAGGGCTTCCGGGGTCGTCTCGGCCGGATCGGCGGCGCCGGTGGTGGAGTCCTCGCCGCTGCCGGGGGCTGCACGCTGCTCGATGGCGCGCCACCAGGGTTGGGGTGCGGCGGCCTGGAACTGGGCTGGCTCGAAAACCTCGCCCAGGCGGGGCATGAGCAGGGGCGAGGCCAGGCTGGGCGCGCGGGCGTAGAGGCTTTCGGCCGGAGCGTCCCAGTCGTGCACGGCCAGGGCGAAGGTGCCCCAATGCACCGGCAGGAAGGGGCCGCCGCCCAGCAGGGCAAGGGCCTCGATGGCGTTGTCGGGGCCGAGGTGGATGTCGCCCCAGCTGGGGTGGTGGGCACCCACCTCCAGCATCACCAGGTCGAAGGCGCCGCAGCGCTCGCGGATCTGGGTGTAGTCGTCGGTCAGGCCGGTGTCGCCGCTGAAGAAGGCGCGCCGCGTCGGCGTCTCGATCACGAAGGACGACCACAGGGTGGCGTTGCGGTCCTTCAGCCCGCGGCCGGAGAAATGCTGCGAGGGCGTGGCGGTGACGGCCAGTTCGGCGCCGGGGCGCTTCGCGTCGCGCAGCTCCCAGCGCTGCCACCAGTCCAGCTCGGTGATGCGTTCGGGCCGCACGCCGAAATGTTCCAGGTGGGCGCCCACGCCCAGCGAGGTGAGGATGGGCAGGTCCAGCCTGGCCAGCTCGCGCACCGTGGGGAAGTCCAGGTGGTCGTAGTGGTCGTGCGAGATCAGCACCAGGTCGATGGGCGGCAGGGCGGCCAGGGCCACCGGCACGGGCTGGAAGCGCCTGGGGCCGGCCAGACGCGAGGGTGAGGCGCGTTCGCCCCACACCGGGTCGGTCAGCACCCGTAGCACCTGGCCGCCCGGGGCGCTGAACTCCAGCAGCACGGTGGAATGGCCCAGCCAGGTGGCGCGCAGCCCGGTCTCGGGCGGGCGGCGCCAGCCCTCGCGCGGATCGAGCGCCGGCAGCGGCGCCACCGGCACGCGGCGCGGGCCGCCGCAGAGGAAGTCCGACAGCGAAGGCCGCGGCGCTGCCGGGTCGCGCAGCCCGGGGCGGATGGGCGCCAAGTTGCGGAAGCTGCCGTCCACCCAGCGGGGCGAGTCCTGCATGCGTTCCAGCCGGGCGCCCCTGGCGCGTTGGCCCATGGATTTCATCGTCGTGGTCCTGTGGAGGTGAACACTCGGGCTGGCGATCACCCGATCCGGCCATCGCCAGATCTGCAATCTCCAGATCAGGCAGATGGACGCGACCTTATCCATTTCCAGCCCCGGGCGCCCGGCGCGAGACAATCCGCGACATTCCGCGACCTGCCCGAGACAGCCAGCGCCCCTCCCCCCCGACCACGAGCCGGCGGCGCGGAGGCCCTCCCCGTCCTGCTGGCGACCTACCGACCGGGCTCCTCCATGCCGTCCACTCCTGTCCCTCCAGCCCCGGCTGCCCCCGCTCCTGCCGCACCACGCAAGCCGGCGGGCGCCCACGAGCTGCCGCATGCCCATCACCACGACCGCCTGCCCGACCACATCGGCCCGGTGCAGCTGAGCCGCCTGCGCCAGGCCATCCACGCCCTGCCCCAGGTGCTGCGGCCGGGGGATTTCGTCGCCGAGCCCGGGCCGGCCCACGAGGCGGCACTGGACGACCTGGGCCTCATCCTGCTGCAGAAGCCGGTGGCCCAGCAGCGCCCCAGCCGCTGGATAGAACCCGGCGCCATCGACGCCGCCCTGGCCCACATCGACGCCGTGGGCACCGGCCCGGGCGCCCGGCCGCTGATGCTGCAGCGCACCGCCGAGCTGGAAGCCCTGGGCGTGGCCCGCAAGGCGCCGCGGGCCGAGCCGGCAGCGCAGGCACCGGCCAAGGGCGCGGCCGGCAAGGGCGCGCAGCGCGACGCGGCCCAGAGCGCCGGGCATACGCCCCTGGCCGCGCGCTGGACCCGCCTCATCAGCCATCCCCTGCCGCTCTCCGAGCCGGGCTGGAAGCTGCCGGTGCTGTTCCGCGTCACCGTGCCGGTCGAGGCCATCTGGGCCTATTACCGCCATGGCGACCAGGCCGCCCTGCTCACCGCCCTGGGCCGGCCCGTGCCCTATCCCCAGGCGGCCGAGCTGCAGGCCCATGTCGAGGGCCTGATCGCCCGCGCCCGCCAGAGCCGGCCCCAGCACCTGGCCTCGCTGCTGCCGCGCCTGCAGGCCGGCTGCGGCATCGCCGACCTCACCCTGGCCGAGCTCATCCAGGCCTGCCAGCGCGCCTATGAACGCTGGGAGCACCAGGCCACCGAGCTGGATGCGCTGGAAGGCCTGAACCAGGAGCTGGCCTTCCAGGGCTACCCGGACAGCTTCCCCATCGCCCGGCGCCTGCAGCGCCAGGTCAGCCTCTACGTCGGCCCGCCCAACAGCGGCAAGACCTACGCCGCCTTCGAGCGCCTGGCCCAGGCCGCCATGGAACCCGAGGGATGTGGCGCCTACCTCGCCCCCCTGCGCCTGCTGGCCCTGGAAGGGCGCGACCGCCTGGTCGGCCGCGGCGTGCCCTGCTCGCTGCTGACCGGCGAGGAGAACGTGCCGGCCGAAGGCGCCCGCGTCGTCAGCTCCACCATCGAGATGGTGGGCACCGGCAAGGTGGTGGACGTGGCGGTGATCGACGAGGCGCAGATGATCTTCGACGCCTCGCGCGGCTGGGCCTGGACCCAGGCCATCGTCGCCGCGCCGGCCCACGAGCTCATCATCATCTGCTCGGCCTATGCCGTGCCGGCCATCGAGCGCCTGCTGGGCCTGTGCGGCGAGACCGCCCAGGTGCGCCAGTTCGAGCGCAAGCAGCATGTGCAGCTGCTGCCCCACACCGTGCCGCTCTCGGGCCTGCAGCGTGGCGACGCGGTGGTGGCCTTCAGCCGCCGCGAGGTGCTAAAGCTGCGCGACGCCATCGCCGCCGACGGCCACAGCGTCTCGGTCATCTACGGCGCCCTGCCGCCCGAGGTGAGGCGGCGCGAGGCCGAGCGCTACGCCCAGGGTGAATCCGACATCCTGGTCGCCACCGACGCCATCGGCATGGGCCTCAACCTGCCCATCCGCCGGGTGCTCTTCAGCACCCTCACCAAGTTCGACGGCACGACCGACCGCGGCCTGGACGAGAGCGAGGTGCACCAGATCGCCGGCCGGGCCGGCCGCTTCGGCCTGCACGAGGAAGGTTTTGCCGGCGTGCTGAAAGGTGCCGAACCCGCCGCCCCGCGCCAGCTGCGCGAGCTGATGGCCCGCCCGGCGCGCGCCCCGGCCGACTGGCGCGCCCCGGTGGCGCCCAACGGCTGGCATGTGAAGACCATCGCCGCCCGCCTGGGCCGCGAGAAGCTGGGCGCGGTGCTGGAAGTCTTCATGCAGCAGCTGCGCCTGGACGATGCCCACTTCGCCGTGGCCGACCTGGAGCAGATGCTCTCCCTGGCCCAGGAGCTGGACCGCATCGCCCCCGGCCTGGGCCTGGAGCAGCGCTTCACCTATGCCCAGGCGCCAGTGGACACCCGCACCGAGCAGTTGCTCTACGCCTACTTCGACTGGGCCGCCCAGCATTCCACCCTGGGCCATGTGCTGCGCCCCACCTTCCTCGACGAGGTCGGCGCCCACAGCCGCCTGGAACGCATGGAGCAGGCCCTGCGCGCCTGCACCCTGTGGCTCTGGCTGGACCTGCGCTTCCCCGGCGTCTACGGCCACGTCGACGAGGTGCTGGACCTGCGCGCCCGCCTCAACGACGGCATCGAGCACCAGCTCAAGGGCCAGCGCCCCCTGGCCCTGCGCGGCCGCGGCGGCTTCCGGCGCTGACATCCCAGGGAGGCCCCGATGAACGCCCGCACCCTGCCCATCACCCTGGCCCTGGTCATGGGCCTGCTGCCGCTCGCCAGCCAGGCCCAGACCCCGCCACCGGCCGCCAGCGCGGCTCCCAGCGCCCATCCCGGCGATCCCGACGACCCGGCCGGCTATGTGCGCTTCGTCGAGGAATTCGCCGGCAACTGCGTGAACTGGAGCGGCGTGCAGATCCAGGTGAAGAACGTGCACCCCAGCCGCAGCCTGCGCGTCTGGCTGGACCGCGAGTACATGGGCAAGGGCACGGGCGACCGCTCGCGCAGCCTGCTCAGGCCCGGCGCCGAGGCCGAGCCCCTGGGTTGCTCGCGCGTGGCCGGCGGCGCCCAGGGCTGGAAGATCGTCAAGGTGCAGTGGGCGGAGTGAGCCGCGGCTGAAGCCGGCCGGGCCTGTCGCCACGGGCGGTCAAACCCGGATCGGCTGAGCCGGGGGGCGCTGCAAGAATGAGTCGACCCGGCGGGGCCTCGTGGGCCTCCGTCCGTTTCGCCCCTTACTGGAGACTCCATGCGCACGCCCCATCGCCTCGTCCTCGGCCTGCTCGCCGCCGCCGCCCTGGCCCTGCCCGCCCAGGCCCAGCAGTTCTTCCGCATCGGCACCGGCGGCACGGCCGGCACCTACTACCCGGTGGGCGGCATGGTGGCCAATGCCGTCAGCCAGCCGGGCAAGATCGTCGCCACCGCCCAGGCCAGCAATGGCTCGCTGGCCAATGTCACCGGCGTGGCCGGCGGCAGCATCGAGTCGGGCTTCAGCCAGGCCGACGTGGCCACCTGGGCGCAGAAGGGCACCGGCATCTTCGAGGGCAAGCCCGGCATCCCCGGCCTGCGCCTGATCGCCAACCTCTACCCCGAGAGCGTGCACGTGGTGGTCAAGAAGGGCAGCGGCATCAAGTCCGTGGCCGACCTCAAGGGCAAGCGCGTGGCGCTGGACGAACCCGGCTCGGGCACCCTGGTGAACGCCCGCCTCATCCTGGCCGCCTATGGCGTGACCGAGAAGGACATCAAGCCCGACTACATCAAGCCCAACCAGGCTGGCGACAAGATGAAGGACGGCTCGCTCGACGCCTTCTTCTTCACCGGCGGCGCCCCGGCCGGCGCCATCGCCGAGCTGGCCAGCGCCGGCGGCGGCATCGAGCTGCTGCCCATCGAGGGTCCGCAGGCCGAGGCGCTGAAGAAGCAGACCGGCTTCTTCGCCGACGACACCATCGCCGCCGAGACCTACAAGGGCGTGGGCCAGGTCAAGACCATCGCCGTGGGCGCCCAGTGGGTCACCAGCGACAAGGCCGATGCCGGCCTGGTCTACGAGATCACCAAGGCCCTGTTCAGCGACGCGGCGCAGAAGAGCCTGGCCGCCGGCCATGCCAAGGGCAAGTTCATCACCAAGGAAAACGCGGTGAAGGGCGCGGGCATCCCCTTCCACCCGGGCGCGGAGAAGTTCTACCGCGAAGCCGGGCTGGTCAAGTAAGGCTGGCCCCTGCCGCGATCCGCCGCCACCCGCCACCCCGATGACCACCGCCCCCGCCCTCGACGACCGCCAGCTCCAGGCCCTCGAACAGAAGTACGACCCGGAGATGCGCTTCAGGCCGCTGACGGCCGCGGCGGCCACGGTGGTGGGCGGGCTGCTGATCGCCCTCTCGCTGTTCCACTACTACACGGCCGGCTTCGGCCTGCTGCAGGAGGTCACCCACCGCGGCGTGCACCTTGCCTTCGTGCTGGGGCTGATCTTCCTGGTCTTCCCGCACCGCCAGGCCCTGCTGGAGCAGCCGGCCCGCTCCGGCTGGGCCACACCCGGCAACGTGCCCTGGTTCGACTGGCTGCTGGCCGCAGCCATCGCCCTGGCCGTGCTCTACATCCCCTGGGTGTTCGAGGACCTGGCCTTCCGCGTCGGCAATCCCAGCCTCGCCGACGTGGTGATGGGCAGCATCCTCATCGTCGCCCTGCTGGAGGCCACGCGCCGCAGCATGGGCTGGCCGCTGCCGGTGATCGCCCTGGTGTTCATGGCCTATGCGCTGGGCGGGCCCCTCTTTCCCGGCCTGCTCAAGCATGCCGGGGCCAGCTGGAGCCAGCTGGTCAACCACCAGTACCTCACCAGCCAGGGCGTGTACGGCGTGGCGGTGGGCGTGGTGGCCACCTATGTCTTCCACTTCGTGCTGTTCGGCGTGCTGGCCACCCGCATCGGCCTGGGCCAGCTGTTCCTGGACGTGGCCAGCGCCATCGCCGGGCGCTATGCCGGCGGGCCGGCCAAGGTCAGCGTCTTCGGCTCGGCCCTGTTCGGCATGTTGTCGGGCAGCTCGGTGGCCAATGCGGTGACGGTGGGCTCGCTCACCATCCCGGCCATGATCCGCGTGGGCTACCGGCGCGAGTTCGCCGGCGCGGTCGAGGCGGCCAGCTCCACCGGCGGGCAGATCACGCCGCCGGTGCTGGGCGCGGCGGCCTTCCTGATGATCGAGTTCCTGGCGGTGCCCTACCAGACCATCATCGCCGCCGCGGCCGTGCCGGCCTTCATGCACTTCTTCGGCGTCTTCATGCAGGTGCACTTCGAGGCCCGGCGCTTCGGCCTGCGCGGCCTGACCGAGGCCGAGATGCCGCGCCTGCGCCAGAGCCTGGCCGAGCGCTGGCCCACCCTCATCCCGCTGGCCCTGCTCATCACCATCCTGGTGAGCGGACGCACCCCCTACCTGGCCGCCTTCACCGGCATCAGCAGCTGCGCCATCGTCGGCCTGGTGACACGCCCGCGCGGCAACACCGCGGCCCACTGGGGCCTGCTGGCCGGCCTGCACCTGCTGCTGGTGGGCCTGGTCTTCGGCGGCCTGCAGGACCTGGGCCTCAAGCTCGGCCTCTTCGGCCTGGGCCTGGTGGCCACGCCCCTGCTCGTCAAGGCGCTGAAGCTGGAGGGCCGGGTCAGCCTGGCCACCCTGGTCGAGGCCTTCAGCACCGGCGCCAAATACGCCCTGGCGGTGGGAGCGGCGGCGGCCACGGTGGGCATCGTCATCGGCGTGGTGACCCTCACCGGCGTGGGTTTCAAGCTCAGCACCATCATCACCGGCGCGGCCCAGGCTGCCGCCGATGGGCTGGGCGCGGTCATCCCGACGGCCCTGATCTCCACCGCCTCGCTCACCCTGCTGGTGGCCCTGGTGATGACCGGCCTGGTCTGCATCCTGCTGGGTGCGGGCATCCCGACCACGGCCAACTACATCATCATGGTCACGGTGGCCGCACCCACCCTGGTGCTGCTGGGTGTGCAGCCGCTGGTGGCGCATTTCTTCGTCTTCTACTACGGGGTGCTGGCCGACATCACGCCGCCGGTCGCCCTGGCCGCCTACGCCGCCGCCGGCATGGCCGGCAGCGATCCGTTCAAGACCGGCAACATGGCCTTCCGCCTGGGGCTGGCCAAGGCGCTGGTGCCCTTCGTGTTCGTCTTCTCGCCCTCGCTGCTCATCGTCACCAAGGGCTTCACGCTGTACGACTTCAGCATCACCTTCATCGGCTGCGTGCTGGGCATCACCCTGCTGGCCGCGGCGCTGTCGAAGTTCTTCCTGGTCGAGATGAGCCGGGCCGAGCAGGCCCTGTGCGTGCTGGCTGCCCTGCTGATGATCGCCCCCGGCCTGCTGCCCACCCTGATCGGCGCGGCCCTGGCCCTGCCGGTGCTGCTGCGCCAGCTGGCCGCGCGGCGCCGCGAGCTCGCCCGCCAGGCGCCGCAGGCGGCCGGGGCCTGAGCCATGCGCGTCGTCGTCATCGGCGGCGGCGTCATCGGCCTGACCAGCGCCTGGGCGCTGGCTGAGCGGGGCCTGGAGGTCACCCTGCTGGAAGCCGCGCCCGCCCTGGGCCTGGGCGCCAGCGGCGACAACGGCGCCCAGCTCAGCTATGCCTATGTGGCCCCGCTGGCCCAACCCGGGCTCTGGGCCGAGCTGCCCGGCCTGCTGATGGGCGGCAGCCGCGCCCTGCGGGTGAACTGGCCCGCCGCCCTGGCACGCAGCGGCTGGTGCCTGCGCTTTCTCGCCGCCTGCCGCGCTGGTGCGGCCCGCGACACCACCGTGGCCTTGCTGGCCCTGGCGCAGAGCAGCCGCACGGCCCTCCAGCAACTGCTGGCCGAGGAGGCCCTGGCCATCGACCATCGCCAGACCGGCAAGCTGGTGGTCTACCGCAGCCCGGCGAGCTGGCAGGCGGCCCAGCGCCAGGTCCAGCTGCAGCGCGCGCTGGGCTGCCACCAGGCCGTGCTGGATGCGCGCGCCTGTGCCGACCTGGAGCCCGCGCTGGCGGACCGTGCCGACCAGTTGCTGGGCGGGGTGCACACGCCCGACGAGGCCTCGGGCGACTGCCGCCGCTTCGTCGAGCAGCTGGGCGCCCGCCTCGCGGCGGCCGGCCGCATCCGCCTGCAGCTGGGGGTGGGCGAGGCGTGGCCCGAGCTGTCCGGTGGTCGCCTCGTGGCGGTGCGGACCGCCCGTGAGCGCCACGCGGCCGACGCCGTGGTGCTGGCCGCCGGGGTCGGCAGCCGCGCCTTCGCCCGCCGCGCCGGCCTGGCCCTGCCGGTGCTGGGCCTCAAGGGCACCAGCTGCTCGCTCGATCTGCCCGAACCCGAGGCCGCGCCCCGGCTCTCGCTCACCGACTATGCCCACCGCGTGGTCTACGCCCGTGTCAGCGGCCGCCTGCGCGTGGCCGGCTTCGTCGAGATCGGCGCCCGCGACGCCGTGCCCGAGCCGGCGGCCATCCGCCACCTGCAGGCCTGCACGGCCGAGCTGTTCCCGCGCCTGGCCGCCGCGGCCACCTCGTCGATCGCCTCCTCATCCTCAGCCTGGGCCGGTCTGCGCCCCGCCACCCCCAGCGGCCGCCCGCTGATCGGCGCCAGCCCCCTGCCCGGCCTGTGGCTCAACACCGGCCATGGTGCCCTGGGCTGGACCCTGGCCTGCGGCAGCGCCCGCCTGCTGGTCCAGCAGATGGTGGGCGCGCCCACCGAGGTCGACCCGGCGCCGTTTGCGTGGCGTTGACGCGTGGCGTTGACGCGTGGCGTTGACGCTGGCCGGCGGCATTGGTCGTCCCCCAGAAGGATGGCGGCGGCAGGCCGGCCCGGCTGGACAAGTTCAGTACAGTGGCCCGGCTTCACCATTCCGGCAATCAGAGGGGATGGGGCCGCAGCGCCCCCGGGGGAGGAAAGTGCAACACCACAACGT
>JBJOKP010000048.1:0-9401 GCA_046046045.1 Pseudomonadota bacterium
CGGGCAGGTAGCCGTAGACGCCCGAGAGCCACCAGCCCCCGGCAACGACAACGCCGCTGCCCAGGCCGCCCAGCAGCGGGCCGGCCTTGCGGGCCTCGGCATCGGCCAGGGCCCAGATGAGCAGGCCACCACCCAGCACGGCCGCCAGGCCGGCGGCCCAGGTTCCGCGCGCCAGGCCGCCAGCATGGGCCAGCAGGCTGGGCAGGTCCTGGCCGGCAGGCAGCTGCCAGACCAGCTTGTCCAGGGTATTGACGCGCCAGACCGCCGTCAGGCCCTTGAGGGTGATCCAGGCCGCCAGGCCCATGACGAGCAGCACCACCAGGCTCTTGAGGTTGCCGCTGCCTATGCGCACCAGGGTGCGGCTGCCGCAGCCCGAGGCCAGCACCATGCCGAAGCCGAACAGGGCCCCGCCGACCAAGGTCGAGGCCCAGAGCAGGCGCGGGCCGCCGTAGATGGTGCGGCCGGCATCGGCCAGGCCCAGGGCCACCAGGGCATTGAAGGTGATGAGGGTGACGGCGATGGCCGCGGCCCACATGCGCATGCGGGTCCAGTCGCCCAGGTTCACGACGTCGGAGATCGCCCCCATGGTGCAGAAATGGGTGCGCTGGCCGATGGCGCCATAAACGGCGGCCAACAGGAAAACGGCCCAGAGCAGCTGGGCCGTGAGGGAGGAGACGTCGCTCGGGGTCATGCAGCAGGGCGCAGCAAAAGGCGCGGCATCATCGCAGCAGGGCGACGCGTTCGCGCGCGGCCTGGGCGGCCTCGGACTGGGGATAGGACTTCATCAGGTCGTCATAGGTGCGACGGGCCGACTTGAAGTCGCGCAGCTCGGCCTGGCAGCTGCCGATGGCCAGCAGGGCCTCGGGCGCGCGCGGATGCTCGGGGAAACTCGTCACCACGCCGCGGTAGGAGGTGATGGCGTCCTTGAGGTCACCCTTGAGGTATTGCGAATTGCCCAGGAAATACTGGGCCGCCGGCGCATAGGCACTGGCCGGGAAGCGCCGGTTGAAGGTCTGCAGCGCGGCGATGGCCCCCACCAGGTCGTTGTTGCGCATCAGGGCGATGGCGGCGTCGTAGGAGCGCTTCTCCTCCGGGTCGATGGTGGCATCGCGGCCATCCACCTTCTCCTGCAGCGGCTCGAGGCGGCGCAGGCGGGCCTCCAGCGCAGCGTACTGGTCGCTGCTCTTCTTCTGCTGGTCGGCCAGGTCCTTGCGCAGGTCGGTGATGCCCTGCATCTGCAACTCGTCCTGGCCGCGCAGCCTGGCCAGGTCGGCGCGCAGGGCGTCGAGCTGGTTGTTGAGGTCGAGCAGGCTGCGACGCAGCTGGTCGAACTGCTCGCTCATCTGCTTGCCCAGGTCTGCGCGAATCTGGCTGCCCAGGTCGTTGCTGACCTTGGCCGTGGCCTCGGCCAGGCGGGCCTGACTGTCGGCCGTGGCGTCGGCGATGGCCTTCTTCAGCTCGGCCTCCTTGGCGCTGGCCTGCTGCTGCTGGGTTTCAAGCCTGGTGCGCAGGTCGACGATGGCGCGGCGTGCCTCGTCATCGTCGAACAGCCCTGCCTGGGCCAGGCTGGAGACGGCGGCCAGGCCCGCCAGCAGGCAGGCCGAGCGGGCGGTGCGGGCCAGCAGGCTCAGCGATGGCGTGTGAGTACGGTTCATGGGGCACGGGATCATGGTGGTCGGCAGAAATCGGATGAAGACGGAGATCAGCGGTCCTTGATCTCGACGCGGCGATTCTTGGCCCAGGCCGCTTCATCGCTGCCCTGCACCGCCGGGCGCTCCATGCCGTAACTCACGGCCTCGACCTGGCCGTCCGACACCCCCAGCAGGGCCAGGGCGCGACTCACGGCCTCGGCGCGACGCTGGCCCAGGGCCAGGTTGTATTCACGGCCGCCGCGCTCGTCGGTATGGCCTTCCAGCAGCAGCTTGCGCTGGCGCTCGTTGTTCAGGCGCCGGGCCTGGGCCGAGATCACCGGCTGGTATTCGGGCTTGACCACATTGCTGTCATAGTCGAAGTAGATGACCCGGGTCTCCAGGGCCTTGAGGCTGGCGGCATCCATGCCACCGGCCGCGCCCAGGGGGTTGAGGCCGTTGACCGTGCCGCCGGCACCGCCCTGCTTGCCCAGGTCCACCGTGGCAACCTTGGACTGCGCCGTGGGCAGGGCCTGGGCCGGCGTCTGGCCGGCGGCCGAGGCACCGCCCGGGGCCCGGTTCTCCACCGGCGGCAGGGGATCGAGGCGCACGCTGGGCGAGGTGCAGGCAGCCAGCGCGAGCAGGCCGGCGGCCACACCGGCCGCCATGGCCCAGCGTTGGACGGCCGAACGGCTGCGGGCGGCTCGCACAGGGCGGGACTCGATGGATTCAGTCATCAGATCAGTCATCAGCATCAGCTCCAGGTTGGGGACTGCCCGCTGCCTGCATGGGCCGGCGGGTCGGTCGAAGTGACTTGGGGGGACGCGGGTTCAGCGCAGCTTGGCGCCCCAGACCGGTTCACGCACATCAGCCTGCGGCACGGCCAGGTTGACCTTGATCCTGCCGTTCAGCGTGGTGGTGGTGAGCACGCCGCGTCCGCCAGCCCGGCTCGCGTACATGATGAGCCGGCTGTTGGGCGCGAAGCTCGGGCGCTCGTCGTCATTGGTGTCGGTGAGCGGGGTGACGGTTCCCGTGGCGAACTCCAGCAGCGTCAGCCGGAAGCTGTTGCCGGTGCGGGCGATGTAGGCCAGGTAGCGGCCATCCGGGCTCACCGCCGGGCTGATGTTGTAGCTGCCCTGGAAGGTGACCCGCTCGGCCCCGCCGCCGCTGGCCGGCACGCGGTAGATCTGCGGGCCGCCGCCCCGGTCGCTGACGAAGTAGATGCTGCGGCCGTCGGCGGCCCAGCAGGCCTCGGTGTCGATGGCCGGGCTGGTGGTCAGGCGCTGCAGGTCCTCGCCCTGGCGGTTCATGGTGTAGAGCTGCGAGCCGCCGTCGCGCGTGAGCGTGACCACCAGCCGGCTGCCATCGGGCGACCAGGAGGGCGCGCTGTTGCTGCCACGGAAGTTGGCGACGACGCGACGCTTGCCGGTGAACACGTCCTGCACGTAGACCACGGCCTTCTTGGTCTCGAAGGACACATAGGCCAGTTCGCGGCCATCGGGCGCCCAGGCCGGCGAGATGATGGGTTCGGGCCCGGCCACGGCCACCTGGGCCTGTTCGCCGTCGGCATCGGCCACCCACAGGGTGTGGCGGCCGCCGGCCTTGCTGACATAGGCGATGCGCGAGGAGAAGACGCCAGGCTCGCCGATCAGCTTCTCGTAGATCTGGTCGGCGATGCGGTGGGCCGCCAGGCGCAGGTCGTCCTTGGGCACGGCGATGGATTCGGCCGCCAGTTCGCTGCCCTTGAGCACGTCCCACAGGCGGTAGCGCACGTCGTGCCGGCCATCGGCCAGGCGGGTGATGGAGCCGGCCGAGAGGGCGTCCACCGCGGCGGCGCGCCAGTCGGCCATCACCGGGCGGCTGTTGTCGTCCAGGGCCAGGTTGGGCGCGTCGATGAAGCGGAACAGGCCGCTGCGGGTCAGGTCTGCCCGCACGATGGCGGAGATGGGCGCGGGCGCCTTGTCTTCCCCACGGAAGGGCAGCAGGGCGATGGGCACCTGGGTGGCGCCGACGCCGGAGATCTCGACCCGGAACTGGGCCAGGGCCGGGCCCGCGCCGGCCAGGCCGGCAGCGGCCCCCAGCAGAGTGAGCAGGCTGCGGCGGGTTGGCATCAGGGAGAAGGAATCAGACTGGAAGGGCGGCATGTCGTGCTGCAAGGGATGCTGCGGGAAGAAGGTTCCGGTGGGCGAGACCGTGGCCGGCGCGGGCAGGGGTTCCAGCGCCTTAGCGCGGGCTCTCGTAGAAGACGTAGGAGGTGCCGTAGTCACTGATCTCGAAATAGACCCGCTTCTCGTTGCCATCGGTCTCGCCGTTGAGGTTCTCGTCCAGCACGCCGTAGCCGTAGCGATAGGGCCTGGGCAGCTTGTCATCCGTGCCGTAGGCGGTGCTCATCTTGTCGATCTTGAGGAAGCGGCGCACCAGCTTGTCGCCGGCATAGACTTCCAGCACGCCGTTGGTGCCGGTCCAGTTCTGGATACCGCGCTTGATCTCGTTCTGGCGCTCCTGGGTGCAGCCGGCCAGCATCAGCAGGCCGGCCAGGGTCCACAGGGTCAACGTCCGGGCAGGAAAGGCGATCAAGGGCAAGGTCCTTCAAGGTGGAGGTGCAAGGCAGTTCGGGCGGCTGAGCAGTTCATGGTGCGCATGAACCGGCCCGGCGCGTCCAGGGGCTAGGGCGGAGGCTGGAGCCGGCAAGCAAGCTCAGCCGCCGCGCTGGCGCAAGGCCTCGTAGAGGCAGATGCCGGCGGTGACCGAGACATTGAGGCTTTCGACCGCGCCGCGCATCGGGAGGGACACGAGTTCGTCGCAGGTCTTTCGGGTGAGCTGGCGCATGCCGGGGCCTTCGGCGCCCATCACCAGGGCGGCCGGACCGGCCAGGTCGGCCTGGTAGAGGGTGGCGGGCGCCTCGTCGGCCAGACCGATGATGCGGATGTCGCGCTCCTTCAACTCGCCCAGGGTGCGCGCAAGGTTGGTGACCATGAGGTAGGGCACGGTCTCGGCCGCGCCGCTGGCCACCTTGGCCACGGTGGCGTTGAGGCCCACGGCATGGTCGCGCGGGGCGATCACGGCATGGCAGCCGGCGCCGTCGGCGCTGCGCAGGCAGGCGCCCAGGTTGTGCGGATCGGTCACGCCGTCCAGCACCAGCAGCAGGGGCGGGCCTTCGACCGCATCGAGCAGGTCGTCCAGGGAATGCACCGGCTTCCTCACCTCGGCGCGGGCGACCACGCCCTGGTGGCGGTCGCTGCCGCACAGCCGGGTCAGGCGACCATCGTCGGAGTCGACGAGCTTGACGCCTTCGGCGCGGGCCCGCTCGAGAAACTGGTGCATGCGTGGGTCGCGCCGGGTGGCATCGTGATGGATCTCGATCACGCTGCCCGGCAGGGTCTTCAGGCGCACGGTGAGGGCGTGGAAGCCGTAGAGCCAGGTGCTGGGGGTGGAACTCATGGCCGAATGGTAGTCGGGCCCTGCGAGAGGGCGGTTTCAGGCCGCATCCGTGCCCGCCCGTGGCTGGGCGGGCGATCGCCGCTCAGGCCGGCACGATGCGGCCGGCATCCAGGCGGATCTGGCGCTCGCAGCGTGCCGCCACGCCCGGGTCATGGGTGACCAGCAGCAGGGCCGTGCCGGCTTCGCGGTTGAGCTCGAACATGAGCTGCATCACCGCCTCGCCGGTGGCATGGTCCAGGCTGCCGGTGGGTTCGTCGGCCAGCAGCAAACGCGGCCGCACGACGAAGGCACGGGCCAGGGCCACGCGCTGCTGCTCGCCGCCGGAGAGCAGGCGCGGCCGGTGGCTCAGGCGCTGACCCAGGCCCACGCGCTGCAGCATCTCGGTGGCCAGCTGGCGGGCACGAGGCTCGCCGCGAAGTTCCAGCGGCAGCATCACGTTCTCCAGCGCGTTCAGGTGGTCCATGAGCTGGAAGTTCTGGAACACGAAGCCCATGACCTCACCGCGCAGGGCGGCGCGGGCGTCCTCGTCCAGCGCGAAGAGATCCATGCCGGTGAGGTGCACCGTGCCCCGGCTGGGCGTGTCCAGCCCGGCGACGATGGCCAGCAGCGTGCTCTTGCCCGAGCCCGAGGCCCCGACGATGGCGGCCGTGTCGCCCGCCCCCAGGCGCAGGTCAACCTCGTGCAGTATCGTGAGCGGCCCTCCTGCATCCTGCACCTGCTTGCTCATGCCCCGCACTTCGATGATGGCCGACGAGGTCGCTGCTGGTTCGATCACGGAACGTTCTTCCTTGCAGAGTTCAGGGGAGCGCGCCCAGTCCCGGGCGACGGCCCAGGATGCCAGGACCCGTGGTCGGTCCGGCGGGCGGCGCGACTGTATCTTGGGACTGGCCAGCCTCCTTCCAGCTCTGCTGCTCTCGCACTTCGCGATGGCGGCCGGCCAGCCCCCCGCCACCCTGCTGGTGGTGGGCGACAGCCTCTCGGCCGAATACGGCATCGCCCGCGGCAGCGGCTGGGTCGCCCTGCTGGAGCAGAAGCTGGCCGAGGCCGGCCGCAAGGTCACGGTGGTGAATGCCAGCATCAGCGGCGACACCACGGCAGGCGGCCGGGCCCGCCTGGCCGCCCTGCTGGAACAGCACCGGCCCAGCCATGTGCTGATCGAACTGGGTGGCAACGATGCCCTGCGCGGCCTGCCCTTGGCCGGCACCGAGGCCAATCTGGCGGCCATGGTGAAGGCCGCCCGCGCGGCCCGGGCCCAGGTCGGCCTGATCGGCATGCAGGTGCCACCCAACTACGGCGCCGCCTACGGCCGGGATTTCGCCAACCTGTTCGCCAAGGTCGCCAAGGCCGAGGGGGCGGCCCTGGTGCCCTTCCTGCTGGCTGGGGTGGCCGATGGACCGGAGGCCGAGCGCAGCTTCCAACCCGACCGCATCCATCCCCTGGCCAGCGCCCATCCGCGCATGCTGGCCAATGTGTGGCCGGTGGTGGCGGGCTGGTTCAGGCTGCGCTGAAGGACAGCGCGGCTCGCGCCAGACGCGCCTCAGTTCTCGCGCTTGCCCGGGGGTGTGCCCGGCAGGCCGAAGCCCGGCATGCCCGGGAAGAAGCTCTTGGCATGCTCCTGCACCTGCTCCTGCATCTGCAGGAAGATGTTCTTGGACTGGTCGAGGTAGCTCGACATCATGTTCTGCATCACCGGCGCCTGCACCTGCATGAACTGGGTCCAGGCCTCGGCGCTGAAGGGCTGGCCCTCGTAGACGCCACCGGTCTGCTCGGTGAAGCGCTTCTGCAGGTCGACGAAGGCCTGCATGTTCTTCTCGAGGTAGGCGCCCATCAGGCCCTGCATCGTGTGGCCGTAGAAGCGGATGATGTGGGCCAGCATCTGGGTTGAGAACATGGGCATGCCCGCGGTCTCCTCCTCCAGGATGATCTGCAGCAGGATGCTGCGGGTGATCTCCTCGCTGGTCTTGGCGTCGCGCACCTCGAAGTCCTCGGCCGACAGCACCATCTGCTTCACGTCGGCCAGGGTGATGTAGGTGCTGGTCTGGGTGTCGTAGAGGCGCCGGTTCGGATACTTCTTCAACACACGCAGCGGGCTGCTGCTGGCGTCGCTGCTGTCGGCCTCAGTGCCTGAGCGTCGGGTCGGGGGCATGAGGGCGGCTCCTCTGGGATCGGGTCACGGTGTCGGAGCTGCCATGGTAATCGCCCCGGTCATGTCCAAATTTTAGGCACCACGCGTGTGCATACCGTCTAGGGTTTGTCCTTTGCGGGACAGGCCAGACCCTGCAGACCCGACGCGGACCTCGGCATCAGGACCTGTCGACGCCGCTCGCGCCCACAAGCGGCACTTTGGCGCACAGGTGCAAATTTGCAACTCGGGTTCCGGATTGCCATTTCCAGCACCCCCCCGGTACAACGGCGACATGACAGCCAGCTCTGCCCTGCCACCCCCGACCCCTCTGCACCGCTGTGCCCATTGCAGCGCCACCAGCTACCGCCCGGTGCTGGCCCGTGACGTGCGCGGCGCGCTGCGGCCCACCGGCCGCTACCGCTGCTCGGGCTGCGAGGTCGTCTTCAGCCATGCCCGCGAATGGCGCGACGGCACGGCACCCCGCGTGGTCGACGAATTTGCCTGCACCGTGCCCATGAGCTTGCAGGGCCTGGGGGCCTGAAGAGGCGATTCCACCCCTGGTCCCCGCCGTTGCAAGCCTGCACGCCCCGGCTGTTCCCGGCGCGGACGGCTGGCTAGAATTCTGGTTTTCCCGGTTGTCTGGCAACACGGCTCGCACGTTTTGATATTCAACCTGCACGGGCATCCAGCATTCCCGTTGCGCCAAGCCGAACCCGTCGGGTTCTGCCGTTGCTCCGGCAGCGGGTGAACCGGACGGGGCCTCGCGGGTATCCCCCGAATATCCCGAGCCACAAGGTTTTCAGTGAGTGCCTGCCTCCAGGGAACTCCGGTCATGACCTTCGCGGTGTCCAGGCGCACATTTCGCCCGATCACTTCGAAACCCTGCACGGAGTCGCTCTGATGGCAAAGGAAGAACTCATAGAAATGAATGGCGTGGTGGACGAGGTCCTGCCGGACTCGCGCTTCCGCGTCACCCTGGAAAACGGCCACCAACTCATCGCCTATTCGGGCGGCAAGATGCGCCAGAACCACATCCGCGTGCTGGCGGGCGACAAGGTCTCGCTCGAACTTTCTCCCTACGACCTGAGCAAGGGCCGCATCACCTTCCGCCACCTTGAGAAGCGCGGCCCGGCCACGCCGGCACCGGCGCGCAACAACCGTCGCTGAGTTGCACCCCTGGGCTCACGGCCCTTGAACCGCTCGAACTGCTTGAACCGCTCGAACGGCTTGAACGGCAGACACCCGGGCGCAATCCGCACGCCTGCAGGCTACAGATCGGTAATGCGCCGGTCGATATGGAAGGCATCCCGCCCCAAGACGGGTGGCAGGACATAGCTCGTGGCGCACCCCGCCTGAGCCCACCTGCCGGCATGCATGCCTGCTTCCTGTGCCGACCCAGGGTCCATCGCCCGTGAAACCCATAGACCCCGCCCTCCATACCTGCCAGGCGCTGGTGGTGGATGGCATGCCCACCTCGCGCAGCACGCTGTCGAGCATGTTGCGCGACCTCGGCGTGCCGCAGGTCGCCACCTGCACCCGCCCCAGTGATGCGCACAAGCTGCTCAGCAGCCGGCGCTTCGACATCATCCTGTGCGAAAGCCGCTTCGACTGTGGCGAGGCCGGCGGCCAGGAACTGCTCGATGAATTGCGCCGCTCGCGCCTGCTGCCGCTGCACACGGTGTTTCTCATCGTCACCAGCGAAGCCACGCGGGCGCGTGTCAGCGAGGCCGCCGAGGCCTCGCTCGACGGGTATCTGGTCAAACCCGCCACGGCCGCCGCCCTGCTTGAACGGCTGACCCAGGCGCGCCGCCGCAAACTCGCCCTGGCCGAGATATTCCAGGCCATCGAGGCCGGCCGCCTCGAGGAAGCCGCCGTGCTGTGCCACGACCGCTATGCCGCACGCGGCGACTACTGGGTCTACGCCGCCCGGATAGGCGCCGAGGTCCTGCTGCGCCTGGGCCGCACCGAGGCGGCCCGCAAGTTCTTCGAGAACCTGGAGCGCGAGCTGGAAGTGCCCTGGGGCCGCCTGGGCGTGGCCCGCACCCAGCTCGAGAACGGGTCGGGCCAGCAGGCCCGCCGCACCATCGAAACCCTGCTGGCCGAGTTTCCCCAATACGCCGATGCGCACGACCTGATGGGCCGCATGCACATCGACCAGGGCGACTTCGCCCAGGCCCTGGCCACCTACCGCCTGGCCGCCAGCATCA
>JBJOKP010000049.1:0-9400 GCA_046046045.1 Pseudomonadota bacterium
GAGCCAGGGCCCGGTCAGGTCAGCATCCTGACCCGACCGGCCGCCTCACTTGCCCTGCAGGCAGCGGGCGATCTGGACCTTGCGTTCCTCGCCCTGCAGGCCCTGTTCCTGGGCCTGGGCTTCACACTTCTTGCGCAGTTGCAGGTGCACCGAGCGCTGATTGGTGGTCGGCCTGGCCTTGGGAGCGACGCCACTGGCAGGCGTGGCAGCACCGTCCGCCGCCTGAACCGGCAGGCTGGCCACCAGAGCGAGCAGGGCCGGGGCGAGGCAAGAGGCGAGGGACATCGACTTGAAGAGGGACATGAAAGACTTTTCTGGGAACTAGGTGGATGGGATCAGATGGGATGAGGGCCGGGGCGGCACCGCGGGTCGGCCTCAGGGCACGACCCATTCGGCCTGAGGGTTGCCGCGGTCGGCCGAACCGGAAGAACCGACCGAACCGGCAAGGGGCACGACCCAGGCCCCCTTGGAGGCCAGGCGCTGGCCCGGCGCCAGGCTGAGGCGCGGATAGATGGTGGTGCCCTGGCGCTGGGCGACCAGGTCCTCGCGACCGGGACGGGCGGCCGCGGCCGGCGCCGCGGCCAGCTCGGGCTGGGCGGCGGCAGATGCCGTCTGGGTCTGGGTCAACGTCGGCGCCTGCCCTTGCTCCTGCTGGCGCTGCCGCACCTGCTGCTGCTGGGCCAGCAGGTCCAGCGTGACCTTGCGCAGGCCGCGCTGGGCCACCATCTCGGCGGTGCTGACCTCGCGCTCGCGCCGGTCGAGCATGGTCTCGGCCCGCTCGATCAGGTAGTCGCGGTGCAGGTTCTGCAGCATGTCGCCCAGGGTCTCGTTGAGATAGCTGAAGGCAAAATACAGCTCGGACTGCAGCACCTCGTCGGTGAGCGGCAGCCGCGCCTGGCTGAGCCAGGCCTGCAGCTTCACCATGTGGCCGGCACGCTGCTCTGGCAGCTCGTAGGGATAGATCTGGGTGGCCCGGGCCCGCCAGTCGGGCGGCAGTGCCGCCGCACCACCGGCGGCCAGCCGGGTGCCCAGCCAGACCGGCACACGGCCATGGGCGAGGCCAGGTGCCTGGCCAGTTGCCTGACCAGACGTCCGGCCCGCCCGATCTGCGAGGTGGGCCAGCCTGGCCAGCCCGGCCGGTCGCAGCCAGAGCACCAGGGCGTCCTGCGGGCCCAGGCCGGTGAGTGCGGCATCCAGGCCCGCATCGTCCAGGTCGGCCAGCGCCAGGGTCTGCACCGACGGGCACACACCGGCATCGGCCGACTCCAACAGTGCCTGATCCAGCACCCGGGCCGCCTGCCCCGCCACCTCGTCGGCGTCGACCAGCTGCAGCACCCGGCGCGTGCCTGGAGTGGCAACGCTGATCTGGCGGGCCATGACCTCGGCCTCCAGCGCCACGCCAGCCTGGAAGTAGAGCCCCCAGCGGCCCGTGGCGGCCTCGGCCGGCAGGGCCTCGGTCACCGGGAACCAGCAGGGAATCTGCTCGGCCTCGCAGAAGGCATGGACCGGCGCCCAGTCGCGCGCCAGGCCCGAGGCGATGGCGAACACCGGCTTGGCCGCCTGCAGGGCGCGCAGCTGCTCGCCCCAGGTCTCGCGCGGACCCTGCAGCTCCCACACGTCCAGCTCCCACTGGCGTTCGGTGCGCAGCACGAACTCCAGTGTGCTGACCATGTGGCGCCGGCCGGGCCGGGTGCCCAGGTTCTTGCGGCTCGCGTAGTGGCGCGCCATGTCGATGGCGGTCTTGCGTGCCGCCGGATCCACGTCAGGCGTGATGACCGTGGCCAGGCGCACCTTCTGCGCCGTCACCCCGGGCGACCAGGTGGCCGATAGGGTGGCGAGGTAGGCGTCCAGCGCGGCCACCTCGGCCTCGCTGAGCTGGTAGCGCGGCATCATGGGATGGAGCGGCCGGCCGCTGACCTGCGTGCCACTGCGCAGGGCCGCGCCCAGGCTGGCCAGGTCATAGGGTGCATGGGCGGTGTTGAGCACCCGCTTGCTGCGCGTGTCCATCACCGCAGCCACGCTGCCGGGCTCGTGCAGCGCCCGGCCGGTGATGGGGGCGATCAGCACATCGCCTTCTACCGAACCCAGGCCGCTGCCACGGTGGCAGGCCACGCAGGCCGCCTGCGCGCCCTGCACCTGCAGGGGCTGACCGCCGTCCAGCCGGCGCACCCCCACGAGGGGCGAGCCATCGGCGCGGCGGCCTTCCAGATAGAGGCGTCGGCCGACCTCGGCCGCCGCGCTCAGTGCCTCGGCCGGGCGATGCAGCCTGCGAGCCACGTGTTCACCCATCGGGCTAGGCGCCTCGCGGCCCGTGGCCGCCCGCGACAGGCCACCGCCGGCGCTGTTGATTCCGGCTACCTCCGATATGCCTGCCAGCGCCGCGGCAGGTGCGGCGAGGGCAGGCGCACCCCGGACGGCGGCAGCCTGTGTTGCCGGTTCGGTGGCCTGGGCAGTGAGTGCCAGGGTGCCCAGCCAGAGGCCGAGCAGCGCAAGCCGCCAAGATGCCGGTGCACCAGTAACAGCCGGATACCGGCCCAGGGTGGTCTTCATGACAACGCTCCTGCTTCGCTGGCCGGGTTTACGGGGTCACCACCGACTCGGAGTCCGCCGAGGTGGCACTCACCGCCGGAGCGGCCGCCCTGCCGGTGTAGACCACCGCACGCACCAGATAGCTGTAGCTCACGCCGACTGCGGCGCTGGCATCGGTCCAGTTGCGGGCGCCACCCACGGCCGCCTTCTGCGCCGCGCTGCTGGCCACCGTGGTGACCACCTGGGCACCCAGCGGGTCGGTGCGGACGACCTGGAAGCCTGACTCATTGTTCGAGGCGTCACTCCAGCTCACCACCACGCCGGTCGCCACGCGGCTGGCCGCCACCGCCTTGGGCACGGCGAGCAACAGCTGTGCGCTCACGGTGTTGGAGGACAGCACCTGTGCCGGAATGGCACCCACTGCCGGGATGTTGGCCTCGACGCGGTACAGGTAGGCCGTGCCGACTACCGCGGTGGCGTCGGTGTAGCTGGTGGTCGCGCCCTTGCCGGTGCGCTGCGCCGCGGTGCGGGTGACGGTTCCCACCAGCGTCCAGTTCAGGCCGCCGTCGACCGAGCGACGGACCGAGAAGCTGGCCTCGTTGCTGCTGTTGTCGATCCAGTTCAGCACCACCGCGACCCCGCTGGCCGTGTTGGCGCTCAAGGCCAGGGGCGTGGCCACCGCCGTGGCGTTGGCGGTGTTGGTCACCGTCACGCTCGGGTTGCTGCTGGCGCTGTAGACCACCGCACCGACCACGCGCTCGGCCGCTACCGTGTAGGTGTAGCTGGCTCCCACCGCCGCCGAGGTGTCGGTGTAGACGACGGGCGTGGCAACGCCCGCTGCGAGGGCGGCAGTGCGCGCCACCGGCCCCAGCGTCACCTGTGCCCCGGAGTTGTTGTCCAGGCGACTGATGCTGTAGCGGGTCTCGTTGCTGGCGTTATCGACCCAGCTCAGGGTGATGGGCTGGATCAGGACCCCGGCTGCCGAGGTGCCCAGGGTGGCGGTCAGGCCGCTCGCCGGGGCGATGGTGATGCTGGCGCTGGCCAATGCGCTGAAGTCGGAGTTGACCTGCACCGCCGGGGCGACGGCCGCCTTGACGGCGCGTACCTGATAGGCGTAATCCACGCCCGGCACGGTGGTGACATCGCTGTAGCTGACGGCCCCGTTGGCGCTGCTCGCTTGGGCCGCGGTGCGTGCGACCCTGCCGACCAGGGCGGCAGACGCGCCGTTGTCCGAGCGCCAGACCTCGAAGGCGGTCTCGGCTGAGGAGGCGTCCGTCCAGGCCAGCGTCACCGGGGTGGCGGTGGTGGTGGCCGCAGCCGGCACGGCGCTCAGGCGGGTGGGTGCCGCCAGGACCAGGCTGATGGTGACCTGGTTGGACGGCAGCGAGCTCGACACCGTGCTGCCGGCCGGGGCGTTGAGTGCCTTGACCTGGTAGACATAGGTCCTGCCCAGCAGGGCAGTGGCATCGGTGAAGTTCACCACCCCACCTGCAGCGCGGTTGAGCGCGGTGTTGCGGGTCACCGTGCCGACCGCTGCAAACACCGGGGCAAGGCCACCGGTGATGTCGGCGCGCTCCACCGAGAAGCTGGTCTCGTTGGTGGAGGCATCGGTCCAGCTCAGCATGGCGGTGGCGCCGGCGGGCGTGACCTTCAAGCCAAGCGGCGCGACCACGTTGACCGCGGCGGTGGCGGCCTGGCGAACCGGAAGGCCCAGGCGGGTGACTCCGTTGACCGTCTCGAAGGTGGTGAGTCGGTAGACATAGGCGGCGCCCGAGACCGCCGTGCTGTCGGTGTAGGTTTCCAGGTTGGGGGCGATGCCGGCGCTCAACACCGTCCAGACGGCGCTGACGCGGGTGCTGTTGGCAAGGGTGCCGGCGAATCGCTCGATCTTGACCCCGGTGTGTCCCACCGAGGCATTGGTCCAGTTGAGCGTGATCGAGGCGGCGCCGGTGGCGGCATCCGTCACCATCGAGCTGGCCAGGCCCATCACCGGAGCGACCAGGCTGGCCGGGGTATGGGCCGTGGTGCTGGCCGGGCTGGCGGTGGCCTCGAGCGTGCCGCTCACGGCGACGACACGGAACAGGTAGTCGCGGCCCGGCACCAGGCCGGTCACCGTCGCACTCACGCCGGTGGCAGGCGCCACCGGCAGGGTGACGGCCGCGGTGGCGGCCACCCAGCTGGCACCGCCATCGGCGCTCTGCTGCACCAGATAGCTGCTGGCGTTCTGTGCCGCGGGGAAGGCAAGGGTCAGCGAAGTCGAGGTGATGGCGCTCACGATGGGCGCCACCGCCACGCCAACCGCGGCGAGTTGCAGGCTCAGTGGTGCCGAGGGCGTAGCCACCGCCTTGATGGTGTCACCCACGGTCTGCGAACCCAGGGCGCTGACGCGGTAAGCGTAGCGCTGGCCGGGCTGGGCCGTCGTATCGGTCCAGCGGCCGCTGACACCCACGCCAGTCTGGGCCAGCAGGCGGTCGACCGCGACGAAGGTGCCGGTCACGCCACCGATCACCGGGGCGCGCTCCACCAGGTAGGCGTATTCGTTGTCGGCGTTGTCGGTGAAGGTGAGGTTGATGGCGGTGGCCGTCGCGTTGCCAGCCAGGCCAGGCACGGCAGGTGGCACTTCATTGGGAATGAAGCTCAGCACGCGCATGAAGTCATTCTCTTCATGGCCCAGGATGTGGCAGTGCCAGGTGTATTCCCAGCCGAGGTCGGCCAGGTCGTTGACGACCGAGGCCGGCTGGCCGGTCACCGGGTCCATCTGGGTGAAGCCGTGGGGCGCTCCGACGTTCTGAGTCGGATCGAGCAGGCGGATGCTCGACGGGACGGTGAAGCCCGCCAACTCGGGCTTCGTGGGGCGGAAGGCGACGATGACATCCTGGGCCGGATTCATCTTCACGGTCTCCTTCCAGCCGTATTCGCTTTCGTTAGGAGCCTCGACGCTGCCGTCGGCATTGACCCGGGCAACGATCTGCACGTTCACGAGGTGGAAATGCACTGGGTGGGTGTCCACCCCGGTATGGGTGATGCGCCAGAGCGTGGTCTCGCCATCGCGCAGGATCTCGGTCGGACGGTCGGCATAGGTCTGGCTCTTCGGGCCGGTCTGGGTGACGATGCCGAAGACGGCGTTGAGGCGTCCGAAATTGGGATCCCACTCTTCCAGGATGGCCTTGTCGACGATGCCCACCGACTGGATGGAAACCGACCGGTTTGCACCGACCACCTCGGCCGGCAGGCTGGCGGTGGCTCGATCGGCCAGCAGGGCTGCCACGGCGTCGGCCGTCACCACCGGCATCGGCTGATTGCGGGCTGCGAAGGCGGCCGGGATGGCGGCATCGGTGGCGGCAAAGTCAAAGGGCTGGGCCACCTGGCCCTGGGCCAGGGGCGCGACCCTGATCTGCATGACCGTGCGCGTGTTGGGGCCGTAGCCGGGCTTGGTGCTTTCGGCACCGCCGGCACCGCTGAGGTCGGGGCTGCCGGTGTGGTAGTCGTAGCGGTCGTCGAAGCCGGGCGCCGGGGCGGGCGAATCGTTGTAGAGGATCAGTGTCTTGCCGGCATAGGCGGAGAAGTCGATCACCACGTCAGCCCGTTCGGCGTTGCCCAGGAAGAGGCCGTGCACGCCCACGTTGTTGAGCGCCGTGCCGTCACCCGCCATCTGCGAGCCGGCAAAGGAGGCCGGGGTGGAGACGATATGGCGTGTCTGCTGCAGCCAGCCGGTTTCGTTGCCGACCTGCACGATCTTCGGACCGGCGGTGGCCGGATCCGGCACCCTGGGGAGGATCACGTTGTCGCTGGTCGGCCAGCGGGTCGGCCAGCAGGGTGTGCCGTCGACGTTGCGGGCATCCAGGCCGGAGGCCGGATCGATGGCCGTGCAGGCCGGCAAGCCGGGCGCGGGCACGTCGATCAGGCGCACCTCCGTGTTGCGCACCGGCGCGCTGGCATCGTCCTCGGCCACATAGAGGCCCAGGTTCATGAAGCGGTCGTTGGTGGCGTTGAGGATGCGAAAGCGGTAGGCCTGCGGGTTGACCGCGAGACTGGGATAGGCCACGCCGTTGAGCAGCACCGTGTCCATGAAGGCTTCCGGCGTGGTGCTGGGCGAGTGGATCTGACCATCGGCGGCCACCTCGGGGCGGCCATACTCGCCAGTCATGAGCGGTGGGGCCACGTTGATGGCACCGAGTTCAGGGCCGTAGTCCCAGCGCGCCGCAGGGTTGGCGCCACCCAGATTGGTGTCGATCTCGTCTGCCGCCGCGGCATAGCCGTTGTTGCGCAGGTTGGTGGACCCGGCGCTCTCGTAGACATGCGGAAACCACAGGTCGCCCGGCTGACCCCAGGCGGCGGTGCTCCAGTTGCGATCCTGCAGGGCGATGTCCTGCGGCACGAAGGTCTTGTCCTGGAAGATCAGCGGCACGGTGTTGGCCGCGCCGGGCAGTGCACCGCTGCTGACCAGCGAGCGCTCGGTGGCATCGCTGAGCAGGTAGCCGGCGGCCATGCCGGCATAGACGTTCACCCGGGTCAGGCCCACGGTGTGATCGTGGTACCACATCATCCGGGCGGACTGCTTGTTCGGGTAGTAGAAGGTCATCGCGCCCGGGCCCGGGTCGGGCATGTCAGGCACGTTCAAGGCGCTGGAGCCACGCAGGAACTCGGACACCGGGGTGAAGGACGGCACGGGCTGGCCGACCGCCTGGGCCGCCGCGGCCATGGCGGCCTGCTCGGCGCCGATCACGCCGGCCACGCCGGCCGGGGCGATCCACTGGTAGGGCGTGCCATCGCTGATCCAGGGCGAATCACCACCGTGCAGGTGCACGCTGGCCCGGTTCTCGGTGTAGTAGGTGCGGCCGTCGGAGGCGACGCCAGCGCCGATCAGCGACTTGTCCACGGGCAGGAACAGGTCGCCATTGCGGGCGATGACCTTGCCGTTGGCATCCAGGAGGGCACGTGCCTCGGGCAGCAGGTTGCGCACCAGCAAGCGCACGGCCACACCGCTCTCGGCACTGATCACCGGACCCAGCGGGCGCGGGGCGTCCACGGCCACGGCCTGCAACTGCACGCCATCGCGCGTGATCATGATGGGCGCACCTGGCGCAAAGCTGCCATCGGCCTGCCGCACACCGGGGTAGAACAGCGGCACGCCCTTGCCCGGATTGGCCTGCAGCCAGGCGGCAGTGGCAATCTGCACATAGCCGCGCAGCAGCGCCTGTGCGGGCAGGTCGCTGTGGGCGCGGGCGGTGAACTCGACGATGGCGAGTTCGTAGTAATCGTCATTCGTGGTCACGCCACCGGGGGTGACCCACTTCTCTGGCTGGGCGACCGGGATGTAGTTGCCGAAGTTGTTGGCACCGGCCGGACCGACACCAGGCAGGGTGTCGACAAACTTGCGCAGGGCCTTGCCCGAATCCGAACCGCTGGCCCAGACGCCCGAGGGGCTATTGGCGTAGTAGGTCGGCGAGAGGATGCCGTTGCCCAGATCCACCACCCCCGGGCCGGCTAGCACGGCCGGACTGGACAGCGAGAGCCCCGAGACGGTCAGCACGGGCAGCAGTGCCGACAAGGCGGTGTGCAGGCGGGGGGCAAATGGACGGCGTGCGTGGATGGCCGGCTTTGCGCCACCCGGCTTCTTGGGCAAGGAGATCATGTAGCCTCTGAATCGATTGGAGTTTGATGTGAATTTCTTCCAACCCACCCGACGACAACCTTAATGCAAGGAAATGCTCAGGATGAAAATCCGCAGGAGTTTCGGGGGAGTAGATTCAGGTTAGAAACAAAGAATTAGGAGTGCATTTAGTCATGCGCTCACGCAGTGGCATTTCTTCAGCCGCGCTTCAGAAGCGAGGCCAAGCTGCCAACTCGTTCACGAATCCGCCGTCACCAACATACAACACCGTGACCCGTCGCACTATTTGCCCCGGAAATGAAACTCGCCTCCCAGATCTGCAGAAGTTCTTCCGGAAGCGTCGTCAGGGTGGTGCATGAATCAAGACACCAGGCCCACACGGCGCTCCGGGAAATTCAAGTTAAAACCAGTGGCAACCCGGAATTGACTTGAGGCAATATCTCGACCACATCGAGAGGAATAAGAGCGCGTCATATCCGGCTGGCCGGACCTGAAACATCGCTTCTGGTCACGTTTCGTCTGGTTCTGGTCAGCGGCATGGAAGGAATCAACGCGGCACTGAACCCGGCTCCGCCGTCAGCACCTCTGCCCCGATTGGGTGATTCGGCTTCCCCTGGCACCGAGGACAGCGGTTTTCCAGCCAGTGCGACTGTGGGCCGGCAAGTGGCCTCGGGTGCTGGGCGGTGCCAGCACTGGTCTGGGATTAGTCAACCTGGCGGGAAGCTCTGGAGGCAGTCACCAGGCGCCGCGCCATGCGCAGCGCCGCGATCAGGCTGGCGGGATCGGCGCGGCCACTGCCGGCGATGTCGAAGGCCGTGCCGTGGTCCGGACTGGTGCGCACGAAGGGCAGGCCCAGGGTGAGGTTGACGCCCTGCTCCACGCCCAGGTACTTCACCGGGATCAGGCCCTGGTCGTGGTATTGGGCGATGACAATGTCGAACTCGCCGCGGCGGGCGCGCATGAAGACGGTGTCGGGCGCATGCGGGCCGCTGGCAGCGATGCCTTCTGCGCGGGCCTGGGCGATGGCCGGGGCGATGACCTCGATCTCCTCGCGGCCGAACAGCCCGCCCTCGCCCGCATGGGGATTGAGCCCGGCCACGGCGATGCGCGGTCGCGGCTGACCCCACAGGGCGGCGCTGCGGTGGCTGATGCGCAGGGTCTCCAGCACGGCCGGCTGGGTGACCTGCTCGATGGCCTGGCGCAGGCTGCAATGCACCGTCACCAGCACGGTCTTGAGTTCCTCGTTGGCCAGCATCA
>JBJOKP010000050.1:0-9344 GCA_046046045.1 Pseudomonadota bacterium
CCTGCATCGCCCTGCCCATGCCGGCCTCGCTGGCCGCTGCCCCTGCCGTGCCCTGGCCGTGCCCCTGCCGGCGTGGCCCCGTCGTGCCTGGCCTGCTGCTGCATGCCGCCCGGGTTGAGGACCAGCCGGCCCGCGCTGCTGGCCGATCGGGTCGAGGTCCTGGCCCTGCATCGCCCTGCCCATGCCGGCCTCGCTGGCCGCTGTCCCTGCAATGCCCTGGCCGAGCTGCTGCCGGCGTGGCCCCGTCGTGCCTGGGCCCGCGGCTGCATGCCGCACTGGTTGAGGCCCAGCCGGCCCCGCCGCTGGCCGATCGGGTCAAGGCCCTGGCCCTGCATCGCCCTGCCCATGCCGGCCTCGCTGGCCGCTGCCCCTGCCGTGCCCTGGCCGTGCCCCTGCCGGCGTGGCCCCGTCGTGCCCGGCCTGCTGCTGCATGCCGCCCGGGTTGAGGCTCAGCCGGGCAGCGCTGCTGCCGTGCCCGTGGCGCCTCGCTCTGGCCGATCAGGTCGAGGTCCTGGCCCTGCATCACCACGCCAATGGCCGCATCGCTGGCCGCGGCCCGTGCCGTGCCCCGGCCGAGCCGATCCGCAGCGTGGTCGCTCTACGCCACCAATATGCAACAAGTTGAAACGGACCGCCGGGAATTTGTCAAGCAAACGCCGTACCGCCACGCCTCTGCAAGCCGTTGACACGCAAGGCATGAAGCCTGCCGAAGGCCTCTTCAAGGCCAATTTCTGTCAAGCAAACCGAAGTCCTCCCGAGCCCGCGTGTGAAAAGAAACAGGTATTCGAGCCGGCTTTCTACTTCTATGCTCACGCCAATCAAGCCGCCAAAACCACAAAACGCCACTCATCCTGCATCTATCTGTCGTCAACACACTAACGCAAAGAGTTAGCCAATGAACCCCAAGACTGACCCCAAAGCCGAACCGTCGCCGCTGCTGCGCGAACGGGAGGTTGTCGCAATGGTCGGCCTCGGCCGCTTCACGATTCGTCGGCTTGAAGCTGCCGGCGAGTTCCCCAAGCGCCGCGCCATCCCGGGCGCCCGCTGCGTGCGCTGGTCGCGTGCCGAGGTCGATGCATACCTGGCCCGCGTCCTGGCCGGCCCCGCCCCCGAAGCCGGCGCCCAGGGGGGCAAGTGATGGCCAGCATGCAGGCCCAGGCTCATGCCTTCGCCCTTGCCGCCGCCCGCACGCGCCGCGCCGCCCGAGGCTCCGTGCTGCTGGCTGCGCTGGCCCAGGAATGCGCCGCCGCTGCCGTGGCCAAGCGCATGACCGGCGCCGAGCCGACCGCCGAGGCGTGCCCCGAGCTGTTCGGCCTGCACCGCGCCGCCGTGCTAGCCATCGCTGCCGCCCGGGGGCAGTCATCAGCCATCCGTCTGGATCATGCCGGCCTGGCCCTGTCCGTCTTCGCCACCCTGGGCGAAACGGGCGCGGTCGAGTCTTTCGAGGTCCGGTCTGCCGCCTCTGGCGCCCTGCTCATGCGCGCCACCATGGCCGGCCCGGTGCTGGCCCTTCCTGCCGCGAAGGTGGCCGCACCATGAGCCGGCCCCGCGTCGCTTACTGGCGCTTTCGCGCCGCCCTTGAGTTGGCCCGCCGGCTCTGCGTCTCTCAGACCGAGGCCCTAGAGCTGATGGGCCTAGCCGGTCCGCCCTGTGACCCCGTGGTGATGCTGCACCGCTGGCGTGCCGCCCTGCTTACCTCCGACGCAATCCAACGAGCCCGCACACGGGCCGCCGTCTCTGCCGCCTTGGCCGTTCCTGCTACTCCCCCCGCCCCCCACCGTTGAAAGGTCCACCGTGAACCCGCTTTCCTCCCTTGCATCGAAGGCCGCCGCCTTCCTGTCGTCCCTGGCCGGCTTCGCGCCCGCCTCGGAGAACGCCCCTGATCCGCGCCGCCTCGAAGCCCTAAGCGAAGCCCACGAAATGATGGGCAACCTGACCGGCGGCTGGCCCCTGGCTCAGCGCGCCAACAACCTGAAGAAGCGCGCCGCGCTGCTGGCTGGCCGTGCCGCCTATGACCTGGCCGCCGTCGTCTCGGGCCATGAATCGAAGGTCCGCGAGCTGCGCGCCAAGACCGCCGCCGCCGAGGCCGAGCGCCTGCAGGCCGACGCCGCACCCCGCCTGGCTCGCCTGGCCGACACCGCCGCCGCCGCCCGCGCCGAGGCCGCCCGCGTGACCGCCGAGGCCGAGGCTTTCGAGGCCAGCCGCGCTGAAGCCTACGCCCTGGCGGTGGCCGATGGCCGAGCCGGCGAGGTGGACCCCCGGTCCGACCGCGCCGCGCTGCTGAAGCTGCGCACCAAGGCCGAGGCCGAGGGCCGCGACGCCGAAAGCCTGACCGCCGCCCATGCCCGCATCGCCGACGATCTGGCGGCCCGGGTCGATGCCCTGAAGACCCAGGCCGCCGAAGCCGGCGCCGAGGCCGAGGCCGCCGACCGCGAGGCCCTGCGCCTCGATTTCGGCCGCTCCCTGGCCGTGCTGGTCGATGCCGCCGCGCGGCTGCGCCCGGATGACCGGCTGGCCTTCGGTCGCATCAATGACGCCCTGTGCATCCCCTCTTTTCGGGACGCCCTGCCACATTTGGCGCCGTGGATGGGCGGATTGACCGTGGGCGCCGTGACCGCTGAAACGGTTCGCGGTGTGGCCGACATGCACGAGGCTGGCACCTGGGCCGAATGGCGGGCCGACGTTGACGCCTTGCTGTCCGATGTCCGCGCCTGGACCGCGGCCCGCTCGGCGCCGCCCGAGCCCGAGCCCGCGCCCGCCGCGCCTGGCCGCTCGGTCCGGTCGCCTGGCCTGCCCACCCAGGGCGCCCAGGTGCCCACCCTGCCGGCGGCCCTGGGCTGATCGAGGCCGAGCCGTGCGCGCTGCCCGCCGCCATTCCCGCCCGGCCCGCCGGCCCCTGCCGGCCGACCGCGCAGCGCTGGCCCGCCTGCGGGCGCAGTGGGTCGAGGCCGGCGCCGCCCTGGCCGATGGCCGGCGCCTGACCGTCGCCCAGGTGCCAGACCTGGCCGGTCTGCTGCTAGCCGCCCAGCGCCGGGCCGCGCCGCTGAATGCAGCTGCTGGCCGGGCCGCGCCTGTCGTCCGCCCTGGCCATCCGCGCCCCTGGGTGTGTGGCAGTGGCCGGCCCTGGCCGGTCGGCTTCGTGCTGGCCCCGGCTGGCCCGGCGCCCTGGCGCGCGGTCCTGCTGCACCCGGCCCGTCCTGGCCTGGTGCTGGCTCCCTGGCACCTGACCGGCCTAGGCACGTCGAGGGGGGCGCCATGCAACGCCTGAACCGCTGCGAGTACGCGGCGCACCGCGCCGCCCTCGGCCTGTCCGGCGGAACCGAATCCGCGGTGCGCCGCGCCATAGCTGAGGGCCGGATTGCGCTGGACGCCTCGGGCCGGCTTGATCCGGTCGCCGCCGATGCGCAGTGGCTGGCCAACAGTCGGCAACGTGTGCCGAACGCGAAGAGCCGCGCCGCTCACGCCGCCGCTTCGGCTGCTGGTGGTGCCGCCCCGGCCGGCAATGAGCTGTATCGCGCCCGGGTCGCCCGGGAACAAGCCGACGCCGCCCGCTCGGCCCTGGCCCTGGCGAAGGAAGAGGCCCGCGTGATCGAGGCCGAGCCCGCCGCCCGTGCCGTGCAAACCGTGCTGCGCACCCTGCGCGATGCCCTGCTAGTGCAGGGCCGCCGCATCGCGCCCAAGGTCGTGAACCGGTCCGACGTTCACTCCATCGCCCGCGTGATCGAGACCGAAAACCGCGCCCTGCTGGTCGAGGTCTGCCGGCGCCTGCAGGCCGATCTGTCGGCCCGCTCCCCCGCCGCCGTCGCCGCTGCCGGCCCCCTGCTGACCCTTGAACCCGCCGCGGCTGACCTGGCCGACCCTGCACCATGAGCCCCACCCCTGCCCATCCCCCGGCCCCCGAGGTCGAGGCGGTCGAGATCCTGCGGCGCGAGCTGCTGGCCGCTGCCGCCATGGCCGAGCGCATCGCCGCCACCCTGGCGCCCTTCGGTGCTGAAGTCGCGCTGAGCCCCGCGACCATGGCCCAGCTTGCCCGCGAGGCCGAGCGCCTGGCCCGCCGCTCTGCCAACGAGCTGCGCCGCACCGCGAACGCCGCCGCCTCAGCCCTGGCCGAGCATCGCGCCGCCGCGGCTGTCGTCAAGGCCGCCGCCGAGGTCGCCCCGTGACCCTGCCCGGCGAGCTGCTGCGCCTGCCGCTGGCCGAGCTGGTGGGCGAGGCCGAGGCCGCCCGCCTGGCCGGCCTGCCTGTCGATGCCCTGCGCCGCCTGGTCGATGCCGGCGAGTTCCCATCCCCCCGCCGTCCCCGTGGCGCGCGTGGCTCTCGCTTCGCCCTCCGTGAGGTCGAAGCCTGGGCCGTGCGTCGCCGCGCCCCTTCGTCCCTCCCCTGATCGAGCCCCCACCATGCCCCAGCTTCACGAGCCCATCCGCACCGCCCTGGCCCTCTCCCAGGCCCTGCAGCCGCTTGCCACCCAGGCCGGCGCCGACCCCGACGCCATGGGCGAGGCTTGCGCCATGGCTGACCTTCTGCGCGTGCGCCTGGACCGCATCAACGGCGACGCGGCCGACGCCGAACACCCCGCCGCCGACCGCCTCGCCCAGGCGTGGGCCGTGGCCGCCTGCCTGGCCCGCGATCTGCCGGCCGCCGGCTCCGATGTGGACGCCCAGGCGCGCGCCGCCGTGCTGGCCGGTCTGGTGCCCGAACTGCTGTCGCAGGCCGTCACGCTGGCCGCAGTTTCAGACGCCTCGCCCAGGCCTTCCGCTTCGGCTCAGTCCTAGCCCTGATCCGCCCGCGAGCTGGCCCGCAGAGGTCGGCCGCCGTTGCCCTTTTCCGTTCACCCCTGCCGCCATCAATCAGCACGCCGCAGAGGTTGAAGTGATCGAGTCTTGCAACCGGCCCCAAGAGGCCGCACCCATTCGCACCCTGGCCCGCCGCGCCTGGGCTGCATCTTTCGTCGTGGCACCCCTGGCTCATCCGGCCTGTGATGATGCCAAGCCGTGGGCCGAGGCCTGCCCCGTCAACAGCCTGACCGCCACGCCGACCGTAGAGCCCCAGGCGACGCGCGGTGCCGCCGCCTTCGCCCCGATGGCCGCTGGCTTGCTGGCCGAGCTGGATTCCGAGCCACTGCAAGAAGGCGAGGCCTGACCATGGCCCGCAACATTGAACCCGGCGCCGATCATGGCGCCGTGCCAAGCGCCGTCGCCCTTTGCGATGTGGCGTGGGTCGATGCGCCGCCGCCTGCAGGCTATGCCGGCGCCGTGGTGGTGGCCGGCTCGCTGACCGTGGCGGGATCGGTTGCCTGCGACTGTGGGCACCCTACGGCCTACGCTCCCCCGGCCTCGCGGTCATTCGCCCGCGCCGCGCTGGCTGCTGCTGATGCTGCGCCCGGCGCTGTGGTGCTGGTGGTCCCGCATGGCGAGGATGCAGCCAGCCTCAAGGCGTCCACCCAGGCCGCAGCCTCTGCGGTTCGCGCTCTGGCCAGCAAGGGCCGCCGTGCCGCGCTGGTCGACCTGGCCGGCCTGCCTGCTGGGAGGTTCGATGCAATTTCTTTGAATGAGGCGGACCCTGCTGGCCTCTCCCTCGCCATTGGCGACGCCTTCGCCCATGCGATCGGCTCGGCTGACGGTGGAAAGCCCGGGGCGGCTGGCGCAATGCTGGGGGGAGGGGATAAGACCCCCGGAAGTGATGCTGAGGCTGACCTTCGGTGCCTGCTAGGAGACTTCGCGTATGAGTGGGGCGGTGATGCTGTGTGGGAGAAGTCGACCGCCCGCCGCCTGCCGGTGAAAAACCTTCAGCACATGTTTTCGCGCGATGCCATCAAGGAATGGAAGTCGCACCCGGGCCGCCATATCGTGCGCCCTGAACAGGTGGTGTTTGACCCGGCTGAGCGTTGCGGGTCTGAGTGCATCAACCTCTTCCGGGGCTGGGGCGTAAAGCCATCGGCCGGCGATGTGGCGCCCTTCCTCGATGAGCTGCGCCATAACTGCAACGAAGATGAAGAGGTTATGTCCTGGGTGCTGGACTGGCTCGCCTACCCGCTGCAGTTCCCGGGGTCGAAGATGCAAACCGCCATCCTGATGCATGGCCCTGAAGGTTCAGGAAAGAATCTGCTGTTTGAGTGCTACGCACAGATTCACGGGCGCCATTCCCAAACAGTCGGGCAGGCGCAGATTGAATCCAATTGGAACGAATGGAAGAGCGGAAAGACCTTCATTCTGTTCGATGAGGTTGTCTCGCAGTCGGAAAAGCGTCACCAGAAAGGCAAGCTGAAGGCCCTGATTACCCAGGCAAAGGCAAATATCGAAGCCAAGTTTGCCGACCTTCGTTCCGAGGATGACCGATCAAACATGGTCTTCTTGAGCAATGAAACCGCCCCCCTTGCCCTGGATGATGGAGACCGCCGGTATTGCGTCATTCGAGTTGAATCGAAGGGCGCCCCGGCCCTGCATTCCGCCTTTGTCGCCTGGCGCGACAAAGGGGGCGCATCGGCCCTCTTTGACTTCCTGCTGGCCCGTGACCTAGCGGGATTCAGCGTGGCGACAAAGCCGCCGCTTACCGAGGCAAAAGAGGATCTGATCGAGCTGGGCCGCACAAGCCCGGCGCGATTCTGGCGGGCATGGTCGGCCGGCGAGATCTACGGTCTTCCCCTGCGGCCCTGCGGTGCGCAACAGGCATTCAATGCCTACATTCGGTGGTGCCGCCTAGTGGGTGAGCGATTCCCCCAGCCGGCGCCCGCATTCGCGCAGATGGTGAAGCGCGAGGCCGGCTCGGCTCTCAGCTTCAGGAAAGCATGGGACCCCAGGGGCACTGTGAATATGTGGCTCCCCGGTCCGATCCCCGAGGGGGTTAACTTTTCCACCTGGGCCCAGGGATGCCGCGATGACTTTTCCGGCCTGATGTCCCGCTGGTCCGGCGGAAATTTCGGGGGTGCGGCTCATGGCGACGACTGATCAGGCTGCCGCCGATGGGGCGGTGCAGGCCGAGCGCCTGGCCGAGCTGCGCGACTTCTTCCGGTGGCATGAGTGCGCCGGGATTGCCCTAGATATCCGAACGGGTCGGCTGTGGAATCGGCAAAGCCTACGCCTTGCCTTTGGGGCCGATGCGGTCGCGGAATGGTCGCGCATGCCGGGCCCGGTAGTGTTGCGCGGCTCAGGTGCCTGGTGGCGTGCGGCTTTGAATGAGCAACGCGCCGGCCGCGCTGTCGAGATTCCACGCGACTTGCGCGCCCCTGAGCCTGACCCGTGCGGGTGGTGGCCCTAAGCGAAAAAAGCCCCGGGCGGTGCCGGGGTCGCAAAGTCAATCAGCAGAGAAATTCTAGGGCTGGCCGCCGATTCCTGAGGGGCCGTGATGTTCCCATTGCGCGAGATTCGCGCCGATTCCAAACCCGACCGGATGGTCGAGAAAGTGTCGCCATGTCGCTACCCTCCAAGCCTGAAGCTGATCCGCGGGCACTGGCGCAAGCCCTCGCCTTGGTCCTTCCATTTGCGATGGCCGAGGCCGCCCGCTTGGCCCTGGCGGAGGCAGGCGAGGCCCCCAACTCGGCCGCACTTGACCGCGCCGCGTTCGACGCCCTCGCTCAACCAGACCGCGCCGCGCTTTCCCTGCCGTGGGTCCACATGCATGAGGCGGTCGAGGCTGCGCGCGCCCGTTTCGCTGCTGCGCGCGCCGAGGCCTCGGCCTTCGTCCTTGGCCTCGACGCGAGAGGGGATGCTGCCTGCGCTGCATTGGCCGTCGCGCAAGCCCGCGAGGCCTTGCGCGTAGCCGATCCGGTGCGGTTGGCAGCGCTTGACTTGGCCGCCCTACGTGATGGCAGTGCGAGCCTAGCCGAGGCATCCATTCCGGACCTGCCCGCAGGTCTGAGTCCGAAAGCTGCGCCGCGGTCATGAGCGCAGATCGCCTCTTTTCACTGGTGAAGGTTCCTGATTGGGGACTCGAACTCTACCGCAGTAACTTATGCAGTAACAAAACAACAAACAGCCACTAAGCCATTGATTTAACAAGCTTTTTTATTCCCCCCGGCTCCACCAAATCGACGCAGAAAGCGGCCCGGCATCCCCGGGCCGTTTTTCTTGGGGCGTCGCCAGCGCGCGCCTCAGTGCACGCCCGGCAGCGCGGCGATCAGTTCGGTCGACTTGATGCGCCAGCCGATGATGGCGCCCTGGGCGCTGATCATGTCCAGGGCGGCGCGCTTGAACTCGGGGAAGTAGCTCTCGGTGGCGTCCTCGACGATGAGGCATTCGTAGCCGCGGTCGTTGGCCTCGCGCATGGAGGTCTGGACGCACACCTCGGTGGTGACGCCGGTGAAGACCAGGTGGCTGATGCCGGCGGCGAGCAGGCCCTCGTGGAGGGCTGGCGCGACCGCGCTGGCACCGGCGCCGGCGCCGACACCGCTCGGGAGCCGGGTGCCCCAGAACATGCCCTTGCCGGGCTTGTCGATCACCCATTCGCCCGCCAGCGGGGCCAGGGCCGGGATGATGTCCGCGCCGGGCTCGCCGGCCACCAGCAGGCGGCCCATGGCGCCCGGGTCGCCGATGCGCAGGCTGGGGGCGCCGCGCTCGCGCTTGGCGGGCGGGCAGTCGGCCAGGTCGGGCCGGTGGCATTCACGCGTGTGCAGCACCGGCCAGCCACGCGCCCGCCAGGCGGCGAGCAGGGCGGCGATGGGGGCCACGGCCGCCTGCAGGCGGGTGACGTCATTGCCCAGCGAGGCGCCGAAGCCGCCGGGCTCGACGAAGTCGCGCTGCATGTCGATCACGACCAGGGCCGTGCGACCGCCCCCGGCGATGCGGGCCGGAAAGGGCCGGGCCATGGGCAGGGGAAGGAAGGGGCCGGGGTCCTCGTCCTTCAGGGGAAAGCGCTCAGGGTGGGACATGGCCGGGGCGTGGGGGGAGTGAGGAATGGGGGACCGAGCGAGGTGCGAGCCAGCCTGGCATGGGCTCAGGCCACCCGGCTGGCGACGCCATCTGCCGCCGCGTCGACGGCAGTCGCCTCCCGCGGCAGGGGCAGGACGGCCGCGGCCGTGCCGGGCTCGCCGTGCGCCGCCTCCGCGGCGGAGCCATGGCCGTGCCCGCCCATGTACTGGCCCAGGGTGTGGCGGTCGGCGCCGCGGGCCGGGCAGGCGTAGACGATGCGGCCCTCGCTCATCACCACCAGGCGGTCGGAGAGGCTGAGCAGCTCGTCCAGGTCCTCGCTCACCAGTAGCACGGCGGCGCCACGGTCACGCGCGGCGCGCAGGCGGCCGTGGATCTCGGCCACGGCGGCGAAGTCCAGGCCGAAGACCGGGTTGCTGACCAGCAGCAGGTCGGCCGCCTCGCCCAGTTCGCGGGCCAGCACGGCGCGCTGCACATTGCCGC